>JAURCW010000086.1 GCA_030828265.1 Burkholderiales bacterium
AAGCGGTGGGGAGGCCAAGAAGTTGGCGCGAAGATTGGGATGAATGCGGGCTTCAAAGTTACGATTTCCCGACAACACGGCGGCGCAAACGAGATCGTTATTGACAATCGCCTCATTGAACTCGGGCAGAAGGTCGCCAGCGTTCCCAATGCAGGTTGTGCAGCCATACGCCGCTACGCTGAATCCCAGTTTTTCAAGATAAGGAAGAAGCCCGGCCTTGGTCAGGTAGTCGGTGACAACACGACTTCCTGGCGCAAGTGAAGTCTTAATACGCGAATGAACTGTAAGGCCTTTCTCAACCGCTTTCTTCGCAAGAATTCCCGCAGCAAGCAGCACACCGGGGTTTGAGGTGTTGGTGCAAGAGGTTATGGCGGCGATAAGAACGTCGCCATGGCCCAGGTCGGTGGCACCCGCCTTCACACGCTTGCCAAGCTCGCCTGCAGGCTTGGCAAAACCGTTGTCGGCAACAGGCTTACTAAACAACTCGGAAAAGGAGGACTTCATTGCGCTAAGTTCAATGCGATCTTGCGGGCGCTTGGGCCCCGCCAATGAGGGGCGAATGGTGGCGAGGTCGAGCGAGACAACCTTGGTGTAATTGATATCACCGGACTTGGGAATACCAAACAAGCCCTGGGCCTTGAAGTAGGCCTCGAAGGCATCGACTTCCTCTGCCGTGCGGCCGGTGGCCTTCATGAAGTCCACAGTGGTCTCGTCCACCGGGAAGAATCCCATGGTCGCCCCGTACTCCGGTGCCATATTGGCGATGGTTGCGCGGTCGGGAAGGCCTAAGCTGGCAGTCCCTTCACCAAAGAACTCAACAAACTTACCTACAACTTTTTCTCGACGAAGCATCTCGGTAATGGTTAAAACAAGATCCGTCGCTGTGGTGCCTTCCGGCAGACGACCCGTGAGGTTTACGCCGATGACATCGGGCGTTAAAAAGTAAAGGGGCTGACCCAACATGGCTGCCTCGGCCTCAATGCCCCCCACGCCCCAGCCCACGACACCAATGCCGTTAATCATGGTGGTGTGGCTGTCTGTTCCCACCAAAGTGTCGGGGAAACAAACACCGTTACGCTGATGAACCCCACGCGCTAGGTACTCCAAGTTCACCTGGTGAACAATGCCTATTCCAGGGGGGACAACCTTAAAAGTATCAAAGGCCTGCATGCCCCACTTCATGAACTGATAACGCTCTTCGTTGCGCTGGAACTCAAGTTTCATGTTGAGATCAAGTGAGTCTTTCTGGCCAAAGTGATCGATCATCACAGAGTGGTCAACGACCAAGTCAACGGGCACTAGGGGCTCGATGCGCTTGGGGTCCTTACCAAGATCTTTGGCAACATTACGCATGGCGGCAAGGTCGGCAAGAAGTGGCACACCCGTGAAGTCTTGCAGAACAACACGCGCAAGGACAAAGGGAATTTCATCAACCCGCTCGGCGGTCGGTGCCCAGTTTGCGAGTTGTCGCACATGCTCCTCAGTCACCTTTTTTCCGTCGCAGTTACGCAAGACCGACTCAAGAACAATTCGAATCGAAACGGGCAGGCGAGAAATAGGCCCAACACCCGCGGTCTCGAGCGCCGGAAGGCTGTAGTAAGACAGCGATTGGCCCTTACTGGTGCTAAAGGTTTTGAGTGTGTTGTGCAGGTTATGTGACATAGGTCGCTCCTCAAGAGGAAAACAATAAGAGAAAAGTAATTAGGTGGAGAAAAATGCAGTCCTTGCCTCATCTGGCAAGTCAAGATGCATGGCGTGAGCCTTGAGTAAGAGCCCCCAAAAGTATCGGTAACTCGCCCTGTCGTGCAGTTCGCCCTCAAAGGCTATGGGTCCCCAGTCGGCGGCCTGCGCGGCAATAAGAATGGCTGTTGCCTTAGTGACCTCATGCGCCCCGGGCGCGAAGGCCTTGAGAATAGGACTTACCTGATCGGGGTGAATGCTCCACATACGGCCAAAGCCAAGCCAACGGGCCTGCTCCGCGTCGCTTTGGGTCTGCGCCGTGTTGTTGTAATCCACGGTGGGGTTGTGGGTTGGAATTTTTTCGTAGGCATGGCAGGCCGCCGTAATTTCGAGCTTTGCCCGCCGCAGCAAAGGATGCTCGAACTGCCCAGGGCTTTTCATACAGTTCGCGGGTATCGCGCCACCATGCGCACTCGTGAAATCCATCTGCCCAAACGAAATAAATCGAACTTCGGGAAGAGCAGCGATGCCAAAAATATCGCGCACCGACCCGTGGGTTTCTGCAAGAATTTGAATGTCTGGTAGGGGTCTCTTTGCTGCATTGAAAACCTGGCCGGCCATTTGGAGCGCAGCCTTGGCCTGTTCGAGGCTATCAGCCTTCGGCAAGGTTAAGTAAGCCAACGGGGTCTGAAGGTCAAACGCTAGGCAATGCAGATCGTCGGCAAACGAGGGATGGTCGTAGGGATGAACACGACAGCCCAGCCTATGGCTCTGACCTGGCTGAAACGAGTCGTGCTGGTTCACAAGACCAACGAGCTCCCGAACTGCCTCCGATTCCGCGCCTGCGGGCGCCCCGTCCTCGAGGTCAAGGGTGACATCGAAGTCGAACCCCCGGGCGGCTTGTAGGTCAAGCGCCTTTTGAAGTTTGCGCGGACTGCCTGCGTAATGCTCGCAACAGGGGACGAGCCAATGGTCGTCAGCCCCCGTTGATTGCAACACCTCTCGCGGATGAAGAGGCATGGTCACCGTCCTAGCTTAGAAGGTGCTTAACACCATCCTGCTCTTCAAGTAATTCTTGCAGGGTAAGGTTCATGCGCTCACGAGAAAAAGCATCAATTTCCAGTCCCTTGACCATCTCGTATTTCCCATTGGCGCAGGTGCAGGGAAATCCGTAAATGACATCTTTAGGAATGTCGTACTCACCATTAGAAGCAATACCCATCGTGACCCACTTTCCGTCCGTACCTAAGACCCAGTCGCGAACATGGTCAATAGCGGCGTTGGCTGCAGAGGCGGCAGAGGACAGGCCACGGGCTTCAATAATGGCGGCACCACGCTTGCCCACCGTAGGAAGGAAGGTGTTGGCGTTCCAGTCTTGATCATTAATGAGGTCTTTCACCATCTTTCCGTTGATGCTGGCAAAACGATAATCCGCGTACATCGTGGGGGAATGGTTTCCCCAGACACAGAGCTTTTCGATGTCCTTTACGGCGAGGCCCGTTTTGGCTGCAATCTGCGAGGCCGCGCGATTGTGATCGAGGCGCAGCATGGCGGTGAAACACTCACGGGACAGGCTCGGAGCGGACTTCATGGCGATGTAGGCGTTGGTATTTGCGGGGTTCCCCACCACCAAAACCTTCACCTGCCGAGAGGCCACCTGGTCAAGGGCCTTGCCCTGCGCGGTAAAAATCTGGGCATTGGCAGAAAGGAGGTCTTTGCGCTCCATTCCAGGGCCGCGTGGCCGAGCGCCCACCAATAGAGCGATGTCGGTGTCTTTAAATGCTGTTAATGGGTCAGCATGCGCAGACATGTCTGCTAGAAGTGGAAAGGCGCAGTCATCGAGCTCCATCATCACACCCCTGAGCGCCTTTTGAGCTTTTTCATCAGGAATTTCAAGGAGTTGCAAAATTACCGGCTGGTCTTTACCCAGCATCTCACCACTGGCGATACGAAAAAGAAGGCTGTAGCCAATTTGGCCAGCCGCACCAGTAACCGAGACGCGAACAGGGGATTTAGCAGTCATGACAAAAAGGCCTCCTTGATTTTATTTAGTGCAGTTTAGGGTTGACCCTAGGCGGTGTCAAAACTAGAACTTTATAATACCGATCAGGGAGTCTTAAGAATTCAATCCACGCGAGTCGACCGGGCTAGGGCGTTTATTAGCCTAGATCCTTGATTCTGCGAGCTTTTCACCGAGGGGGCTATGCCGGAAACCATTGCAAAAAAAAGGCCGGAGTTTCGGAACATTCACATCACGCAAATTCTTGGCTATCGCTTGCCTCTTGCCGGCGTCATGTCAATATTGCACCGCGTCAGTGGCGCGGTCATGTTTCTTTTATTGCCGCTTATCGTCTGGCTACTCGATAAGAGTCTCACCTCGGAACTCAGCTACGCCGAGCTTTTGGGCTTCGTAGACTCAGTGCCCGCTAAGTTACTTCTCTGTGCCATTGCCTGGGCATTCATTCATCATTTCTGGGGCGGTATTCGACACCTAGTTAACGATGTGCACATTGGTATTAGTCGTGAGGCAAGTCCTAAGATGGCCTCTATTTTTATGGTGCTTAGCCTGCTCACCAGTCTGCTGGCCTTTCTTGCAATTTTTGGAGTGATCTAACCATGGCCGGGCGAAATATTGGACAAAAGCGGCTGGTTGTCGGCGCCCATTACGGGCTACGCGACTGGCTATCACAACGTGTCACAGCAATCGTGCTGGCGAGCTACAGCCTTGTGTTGCTTTTTGCGGCCCTCTCTGCTTCCGAACCGGGCTACTACGGCTGGGCGGGCCTTTTCGCCCAGACCTGGGTGAAGGTGTTTACCCTGGTTGGCTTCCTTGCCTTTATCTACCATGCCTGGGTCGGCGTTCGTGACATCTGGATGGACTACGTCAAGCCGCTTGCCATCCGGCTTGCCTTACAGGTCTTCACGATTTTGTGGTTGCTTGGAAGTTTTGTCTGGGCCGTTGAGGTCGTATGGCGGGTCTAGCCATTTTAATGAGCTAGCCACTGAGCCGTCTGGATCAATGGTCTTACATTCTGTCTTTATTGGTTTCTGTCTTAGGGGGTGTGTTTAATCATGGCCGAGTTACAGCTTAACCAGACACGGAATCTTCCTCGCCGAAGGTTCGATGCAGTCATTGTGGGTGCCGGAGGCTCCGGTATGCGTTGCTCTTTACAGCTTGCTGAGGCAGGAATGAACGTCGCCGTTCTCTCCAAAGTCTTTCCAACTCGCTCGCATACGGTTGCCGCACAAGGAGGCATTGGCGCGTCCCTGGGCAACATGAGTGAGGACAATTGGTACTGGCACATGTTTGACACCATTAAAGGCTCCGACTACCTAGGCGACCAAGATGCCATCGAGTTCATGTGTAAAGAAGCGCCTAAGGTTGTCTATGAGCTTGAACACTTTGGCATGCCCTTCGACCGCAACCCCGATGGCACCATCTACCAAAGACCATTCGGTGGTCACACGGCAAACTTAGGTGAAAAGCCTGTTCAAAGGGCCTGCGCCGCCGCTGACCGAACAGGTCATGCCCTCTTGCACACGCTCTATCAGCGAAACGTTCGCGCGCGAACCCAGTTTTTTGTTGAATGGATGGCGCTCGACATCATTCGCGATTCTGAGGGGGCCTGCGTGGGCGTGGTTGCCCTTGAAATGGAATCGGGTGAGGTTATGGTTCTTGAAGCCAAGGCCACCGTCTTTGCGACGGGTGGTGCCGGCCGTATCTGGGCTGCCTCAACGAACGCCTTCATTAATACCGGTGATGGCATGGGCATGGCAGCAAGGGCTGGCTTGCCTCTTGAAGATATGGAGTTCTGGCAGTTTCACCCCACCGGCGTTGCAGGCGCGGGGGTGTTGGTGACCGAGGGCGTTCGCGGTGAGGGCGGCATTCTGTTGAACTGCAACGGCGAGCGCTTTATGGAGCGCTACGCCCCGACGCTTAAAGATTTGGCCCCTCGCGACTTCGTCTCACGCTCCATGGACCAGGAAATTAAA
>JAURCW010000095.1 GCA_030828265.1 Burkholderiales bacterium
CCAGGCATTGAAACAGTGGGCAATACCTCCCTGCCCTACGATCCTTTAACGATTTTTCTTAAAGATAAAGACTCACCAAGCATACGTGTTCAAGGCGAAAGGGCACTGGCGGGCGAAAACCGCCGCTCCGTAAAGCAGAGTGAGCATACCTATGGGCTGATGATTTATATGAGCCAGTCCCTTGGGGTGAACTGCACCTTTTGCCATAACACCAGAGCTGCTGCGAGTTGGGAACAGAGTTCTCCTCAGCGGGTGACCGCCTGGTATGGCATTCGTATGGTTCGCGATATCAACAGCACTTATCTGCATACCGTAGGTGATCTACTCCCGCTCTATCGAATGAATGCATCGGGTGATTATCCAAAGGTGGCTTGTGCAACCTGCCACAAGGGCGTGAGAAAGCCTCTCAACGGAATTAGCATGCTCGAGGACTATCCTGCACTGGCCGTTGAAGCACGTCTACCCTACGCCGGCGGACCCAAAACCTACGACGAAGTCGCCGATGTCAATCCTTTTAAGATTGAAAACAAAGGTAAAGAGACATTAAAGCCCTAGACAAATAAGCACGGCTTTTTAATAAGAGAAGCTTTTTGATACCCATAAGAAACCCCTTTCAGTATTTCTATTATTTGTAGGGGATTTGTAAGGGAAATCCCGGTTTCAGACTGCTCGTCACGGACTTAAGTTTCTGTCTGGGACAAATATGACTTAAACGTATTCCTGTTGGCAGATATACGTAAACTTTAAGGCTTTCGTAAATGTTTTGTCCTAGACACTAGTGCTCCAAACTTATAAGCTTGCCAACAGGGGGATCGTTTTAACTTAAAGGAGATCCAAGATGGAAGATAGCAAAGTTGAAAACGGTAGTAAGCGGCAGTTTCTTCAGTTCACGGGTAAAGCCGGTCTTTCGACCGTCGTAGCAACCGCCGCTGGAGTCAACCTCGGACTTGTCGATTTGGTTCATGCGCAACCCGGTAAGAAGGTGCTTCCTTTTCGGTTCGCCATGATCAGCGATTCGCACCTTTACAGCCATTCCGACCACAAGTTTGACGGGCAGTTGGCTGATGCGATTGAGCAAGTAAATAACCTTGCGGTGAAGCCCGACTTTGTCATTTACGGCGGCGACATTGCGCAGGACGGCACGATGGATCAGCTTGAGAAGGGTAAGAAGATCCTCTCGAAGATTAAGTCCAAGATGGTCATCATTCCTGGCGAGCATGACTGGTATGTCGACATGGGTACGGGCTGGAACGGTCTTTACGGTGCAAATAATCCCGAATCGGGCCAACGCAAGGGCCGAAAGGAGTATTGGTCGTTCGATCACAAGGGCGTGCACTTCGTGGGCCTGAATAATATTCTCGTCGATGACTTCTGGACCGTTCATAAGATGTCGGGCACAGAGCGGCAGACCCATATGTCCATGCTCGAGGGTCCCTGGGGCGGTCTATGGGGAGTGAAATCCGAGCAATTAGGGTGGCTTAAGAAAGATCTGGCCAAGTTGTCTCCAGACACACCGGTCGTTTTATTTAGCCATGCGCCGCTCTGGGACTACTACCCTCGCTGGGGTTTTGGTACGGCCGACGGCGCTGAAATTCGGGCGATGCTGGCAAGGTTCGAGAACGTTTTCTCGTTCCATGGACACGTCCATCAGACCATCTACAACAAGGTGGGCAATATGGCCTCCGTAGGTGCCATGAGCACATCTTGGCCATGGCCCTATCCGGACGTTGAACTTGCCTTCCCCCAGAGCAGGCAGTACCGCGCGGACCCAGGAAACGAGGCCGACGGCATGGGCAACCTTTATGTCGACTTTAGTGGCAATGGCGCGATTGTTCAGCACCAGCCCTTCGCGGATACGCTTACACCTTGGATGAAGAAAGGGTTTAGGGCCTAGTTGCCTTTTTCTCATCTTCGTTAATTAGGAGACAAATATGACTTCAACGATTCAAAAAAGAGTGGTGGCTGCATTCGGTGCTCTCAGCCTTGGTGCAGTCCTGGCAATGGGTTCTGCTGATGCCCGTGAGCCCTTCACCCAGGCCGAGCTTACAAAGCAGAAAGAAGCACTATGGGAGGTTGCTAAAGAGGGCTATGACCTCTGGCATGGCAGCCTAGCGTCGATGTCTACCAACGGGCTTGGTTGCGGTAACTGCCATCCTGATGCTGCGGCAGCGAACCCCCAGACCTTTCCTAAGTTCATTCCTTCATTCAACCGGGTTGTAACTTTCCGGGAAATGATTAACTGGTGCATCGAGAACCCTCAGGCTGGCAAGGCGCTCGATGTCACTGGCAAGGAAATGACCGCAATGGAGGCCTATGCATTCATGCTTCACCGTGGCAAGCCCATCGAGCCCGGTCTTGCATCCCGTCAGACCTCACCCATTGTTGTTGACTATGGCAAGGGTTTCCCCTCCAAGCCCTCAATGATTGGTAAAGACACGAAATGGTAGAACACGTGGTCACTTAGTTTCTTCTGTTAGGTATCAGGAGAAAGCACAATGGCAGATGTTTCTAAGTCATTGCATCTAAGACGGATGGTGTTGGTTTGGGGGGTTTTCGGATGTGCCACCCTAGCCAGCGCCTCCACGGGCCACAAAGAATCCATTACGAGTGTCCAACCTTCCATCGGGCCTGCAAGTGCGGCGAGTGGGTTTCGATTCATTGATAATAAGGATGGAACGATCACTGATCGTTCCGCCCAAATTACCTGGATGAGATGTATTTTCGGCCAACGTTGGAGTGAGCCATCAGGGCGCTGTACGGGCAATGCACTTACTCTGAATATGAGTGAAGCGCGGGAAGCGATTCAACGCTTTAATGCGTCAGAGTCCTTCCATCAGGACTGGCGTTTACCTAGCCTAACCGAGCTTGCACGTATCGCCTCGAACCATCCGAACCTAGAAGGAAGTCGCATTAATGCTCAAGACTTTCCAGGAACGCCACCTGGTTTTTTCTGGACTGGCAGTGCGAAGGCATCAGGAGGTTATGAACCCCTCTGGTACGCCATTAGTTTTGGGCAAGAGGGTTTTAGAGCTGTATCAGCGGAGTCAAAACTTTTTGTGCGACTTGTGCGTCAGGGTAATTAGTTTTTAATAGAAATTTCTTAACCAAGTTCAAATTTATTCGCGGAGAACCAAAATGACAATCGTTTCACGACGTGTATTTATGATGAAAACCGTGGCAGGCGCAGCCGCTCTGTCCTCAATGCATACCCTGCAGGCAGCCGGCAACAAGCTCGATCCTAATGACAGCTATGCGAAGTCCATGGGGTTTGTAACAGATGCTTCCGTAATCGATCCAAAGGCCAACAGAAACTGGCGCAAATTTAAAACCGGTTCGGCCTGCTCCAAGTGCCAGCTCTGGGACGGTAGTGAGACCGGCAGCAAAGCCGAATATGCGGCCTGCTCCTTCTTTGGTGACCAGTGGACGCCTCGCGGAGGTTGGTGCAAAAACTTCAAGGTGGTTAAAAGCTAGCCTTAGAGGTTGATTTCGAAAGCGTTGCTTCAACATAGTTTGGAAAAAGGGCTTTGGAAAAAGCCCTTTTTTTGACCCCACAAAAAAACGCCTCTAGGAGGGGGGCCTAGAGGCGAAGAGCACCGGAGGACTTCATTTCCATTCGGTGCAAGCTGAATTCCAGCTGAATGCGATTCAATCCACTCGAGCGACTGCCTTACCCTCAAGCTGACTGCGACTCGCCAAGTTCTTGGGCAGCGTGAGGGAGTTCATTGGTGTGGTTGCTTGACTCTGAGGTGCAACAGACTTGCCTGGGCCTTTTATCTCCATCGCGTCTTTGAGCGCATTGGGACCCGAGAGTTCCGGGTGAGCCTTGAGCATCTGAGCACCATAAAGTGGCTTATTGACTCCCTGGTGGCAGGTTGCACAGTTCACCTTGGCAATGTCACCCATAACACCAAGCCGGTTAGCGGGGTGGACGGGTGTAAGCCCAGTGATGAACTCATTATTAATTTCACGCACCATACGAATGCCATACCAGGCGGTGACACGCGCAGGTGGGCTTTGCTCCCACTCGGCTATCGCTCGCGTGTTGTGGCAATACGTGCAGTTCACACCCAAGCCCTCGCTCATATGCATCATGAGCGCGTAGGTCCACTCGGTCTGCTTAATGGACATGCGATTGCCCGTGGGCAAGGCGGTGGTGCCATTCACCCGAATTGGATTGTTTTCCAACAAAAAGGGCGTGTAAGGGTCGTAAGGCAGAGATGAATTCGCAACGGCCTCGACGCCAGCGCGGTTCTGACTTGCATCGTTACCCAAGAGCCTGCCTGCAAGCTGCATTTCAGGTTCGGTAAACCAGCGCTTATCGGGAAGATTCTTTCCGCGGTGACAGGTGTAGCACGTTACCCCGGTCTGGCCCACGTGAGCCTGCCAACGATCGTTAACGGTCTGAGTCATCTGCGTCATACGTCGCGCAACCACCTTGGTGTAGAGCGAGTCATCGGCAAAGTTCTGCACGTTATGACAGTAGGCGCAGCCTTGCTCTGGCGAGACCCATGCTGTCATAGCAACCATGAGGCGGTTGAACTGAGCCACCGAAAGATCGCCCAAGACCTGCACGTTCTGGTAAACCTGGCTTGCCTTGGGGCCACCCTCGTCGGCGGGCTCAAGAGCTGCAGGGGCCTGATTGGCCGCCAGCTTGACCGCCTCTGTTCGTGGGTTCACCACTTGCTCCATGCCTGTACCCCGATAGCCTCCTTGCGAGACATCTACAGGAAGGCGCTCGCAACCCATTAAAGTAAGGCCCAGGCTAAGACTCAGAGCCAGTCCCACCGCACGTACAGACCGATTAGAAGATGCGTTGAGGTCCGACGCCGAACGTTTCGGACTCGAGGACGCGGATGCACTGTCCACGCCACCGAAACCCGGTTGAGGAATATGGGTCATTCGAACTCTCCTAGTTACAATCACTTCAACTGCGGATCAATAAGGGCGGGGTCAACCACCGGACCCCAAATGGCAGGATAGGCAGGTGCAACGCCATGCTTGACAGCCCAAAGATACCAATTGTCCACCACGGTGCCTGTAAGCAGAATACCAATTCCCCCCGTAACGCAGGTGAGTACTGCGAACCACCAGGCCCAACGGTGAATGGACTCCATGGTGGCGTTAAAGCCCATGGTCCAGCGCCAAAAAAGTGCTGCACGCTCCGAGGCTGTTCCTCGATCAACAATCTGCTCAATCTCACGCTCACCACCAAAACGGCTTACGGCAAGAATGGTGGCGCCGTGCATGGCAAAAAGCAAGACCGATCCATACAGAA
>JAURCW010000053.1 GCA_030828265.1 Burkholderiales bacterium
AGCCATCGACTCCAATGAACTGGCTCGCCCCATGGCCGTTATTGGCGATGTCGGCACAAGCCTTTGGAACGGTGAGGGCAACATCTTGAGCCAAGACTACGACGCCCTTATGACCTCCCGCTGGGGAGACGGATCTACACGCTTACGAAACGAGCTCGAGCCTTTCTTCGAACAGGGTCTTGCCGAACAGCCACTCTTTGGCCCCCACCGTTACAGCCTTTACTTCACGGACTCCAAAATTGCTCAACGTGCGGGCGAACGCATTGAATCCCTTGGCTTTGACAGCCTCGTCTCCGACAACCAATATCTGGACGCCCTACCGCAGGGTGTGAACAAAGGCTTTGCAGTGAACTGGCTAATGAGCCATTGGGGGCTGAGCGCCGACCAAGTTCTCTTGGCCGGTGACACCCTAAACGATCTGGCGATGTTAAGCCTGCCGATCCCCGCGGTGGTGGTTGCGAATGCAGAGCCAGCGCTTAAAGAGACCCTATTAACCAGTAACAAACGCCCAGAACTCATGTTTGCAAGCCAAGACGGCGCGGCAGGCATTTATGAATCTCTCGCGCAACTTGGATGGATACCACAACACTAAAGGAAACCTAACGCCATGACAGGATCGGCCCGATTTGTACTGGTGTACCACCGTCAGCCCTTTGAGGAATACGAGGAGAGCGGTGAAGTTCGCCTTCGTCCCCATCGCAGTCCGAACGGCATTATTCCTAGCCTAAAAGGTTTTTGCGCAAGCCTTCCCGACCCATCCGAGGCGGTCTGGCTTGCGTGGAGCCATGTGGATACCGCCGAACAGGCTGGCAGCATTCTTGGCGAGGCCACTGTAGAAGCCCAGAAGGAAACACCCCTTCGAGTCGTTCGGATGGGCCTTACACGGGAGCAGGTGAGCTCGTTCTATCACGTGACATCGAAGGCTGCGCTATGGCCGATTCTGCATGGATTCCCGGGCCGTTTCGACTACGATGCCGCCGACTGGGAGGCCTTTCGTGAGGTCAACGCCCTTTTTGCAAAGGCGGTATGTGCGACCGCGGCGCCTGGCGCAACCGTCTGGGTCCACGACTACAACCTCTGGCTTGTCCCGGGGCTCGTCAAGGCTCAACGACGAGATCTTGTCATTAGCTTCTTCCACCACACGCCCTTCCCACCTGCTGACATCTTTGGCATCCTTCCTTGGCGCGAAGAAATTCTTGAAAGCCTTCTTCAATGCCATAGGGTTGGCTTTCACGTGCCACGCTACGCAGACAACTTCGCCAGTTGCGCAGAATCGTTTTGCCGAGCTCAACCCCTACGTCGACAGTTTGTTGGTAAAGAGCTTGCTCAAGTTGGTAGCGTTTTGCACCAGGCCTCTTATACAAGTGTGCTTCGATACAAAGACCATCTCTGCCAGCTCGATGCAGTACCCATTGGTATTGATACAGCACTTATCCAACGCACCCTACGCAAGAAAGTCTCCCAACAACGAGTTGGTGAGATTCGGCGCGAGCTTAATGTTGAGAAAATGATCTTCTCGGTGGGCCGGGTTGATTACACCAAGGGAACCTGCGAGATGCTTGACGCCTTTGAGCGCTTGCTTCGGAGAGAACCGCAATGGCATGGCCGGATAAAATTGTGTCTAACAAGCGTTGCCCCCTCGCGCGGCATGAATGTCTACGAGGACATACAAGATGAGATTGAACGTCGTGTTGGTCATATTAATGGCCACTTCTCTAAGCTGTCTTGGAGTCCCATTCTGCTCTTCACCCAGCCCATTGACTTCGAAACCCTGGTCTCCTGGTACTGCGCTGCCGATGTCTGCTTTATTACGCCCTTACGCGATGGCTTGAACCTTGTGGCCAAGGAGTTTGTCACCTGCCAGTCGGGTCGAGCAGGCGTATTGGTCCTTTCAGAGTTTACGGGCGCCGTCATTGAACTGGACGAGGCGATTCATGTGAACCCATACTCCAGCCGTAGTCTTGATCGCGGCTTATCTCAGGCCTTGGTCATGCCACGTGAAGAAGCGATGCAGCGACTTCAGGCCATGGAAAAGCGTCTCCAGCGCTACAACATTCGCCACTGGACACGCAAAATGATGCAACTGCTTCGACCCGGATCCCGAAAAGACGACTAGACTTCAGGCCATGGTCTGGCCACACAAAGTTCACGTCATAGGTGCAGGAATCGCCGGTTTGAGTTTCGCGGTTGCACTTGCACAAATGGCGAAAGCCCGCGGCCATGGGGAGCTCTCACCCAGTCAGCTTCGAATTGACGAAGCCGCACATGGTCCTTCAAGCGATGGAGCAGGTATTCAGCTCGGCCCCAACGTCGTTAGGCTTTTACAGGACCAGCTTGGCCTTAAAGATGTTCTCAACACCCTCGGCTTCGCCCCGAAAGGCGTTAGCCTTCTCAACATGCGCTCGGGTAAACGCCTTGCCCGGCTTTCGCTGGATGACTTTGAAGCCCGCTATGGTGCACGCTACCTCACCATTCATCGGGCCGCCTTACAAGCAGCCCTGCTTACCCGGGTTCAAAAAAATGGCCACAGCGTGAATTGGTCCAGACCCTTTGCCGGGACAAGCGAAAAACCTGAACTGCTTGTTGGAGCCGATGGTAAACACAGTGTGTGCAGGACACTTCACTTCGAGCATCAGAGCCAAGCGCACAAGCCTTTTTACACTGGCCAGGTCGCGCTGCGCAGCGTTCTTACGTCGCTGGATGAAGTGCCCGAGCCACAACGCCATGACATCACTGTCTGGACGGGGCCTCGCCATCATCTGGTGGGCTATCCCATGGTTATGCCAGTCGAGGGGAGCACGACCCTTTACTATAACCTCGTGGGCTTCATTGACGGTCAAGATATCAACACAGAAGAAGCAGGCTGGTCCTGCCTTGCAAGTACACAACAGGTCAACCTGCTACTGCAGGCATTGCACCCAAGTCTTCATTGGATTCAGGCAGCGGCTGAGGCCTGGTCAAGCTGGCCACTCTGGGCGAGCCCCACCTTGGAATCGGCGGACGATCACTACAGAAATCATGTCTTTCTTATAGGTGATTCGGCGCACGCGATGCGTCCCCATCAGGCACAAGGTTCGGCCATGGCCATTGAGGACGCCTGTGCCCTGGCGAGGCATCTCACATACAGCTCGGGAAGCCTTGATGAGCGTTGCCAACAGGCCGCAAAAGAGCGCTGGCGGCGCAATGCTAGGGTTCAGCGTCAATCGGCGCGCAATGGGAGAATATTTCAACTCACAGGACCTGTGGCATGGTTTCGAGACCGCGCCCTTCAGCTTGCTGGACACAAGCTTATGGATCAGCCTTGGCTTTTTGGCGGTCCAACCGAATCCTGAGGCAACGAAACGGCAAAAAAGGTCGCTACACTTGAAGCCAACAGAAGTTAACATTGATCTTATTTGCGAGATACTTCAACCATGACAACACCCTTAACGCCAGCCCACGTCGAGCTTGATCTTCTTCAAAAGGTTGTTAGTGAACATGGACTCGAAGCTGGGCTTGAATCTTTGTGCCTTGGGCTTTCTGGCCTGTTTCACTGCCAGGTTCGTGTTGCAGTGCTTGACCCCGATGGCCAGCTTGAAACGCCTCCGGCTGGCAGCCAGACCGAGTGGCTCGAGGTTCAGGGCCATTCTTACGGGCTCTTCATTATTCGCGAACAACCCTTGTCACCGAACGAGCGTGAGCATGCCCGCATCCTTATTGACATTTCCGAGCGTTGGCTCAACGCGGTTTCGGAAATTAAGCGCCTTGAAGACGAGCTGAGTCTGACCAGTCGTATTGACCCATTAACGCGCCTTGCCAACCGCCGTTACTTTGAGGAGTCATTGCGCCAGTCGATTGCGCGCTCGGCACGATCGGGGCAGATGCTGGCCTGTATGCACATTGACCTAATCGGGTTTAAGAAAGTTAACGAGACCCTGGGTGAAGAGATCGGTGATGAGATGCTCTTTGCACTTGCCGAGAGTATGCAAAGGCTTGTCCGGGCAGACGACGTAATTGGACGTATTGGTGCTGACGAGTTTGCGGTGCTTCTTAATAACGTCGGTACGCCCGATAACGTCGCCGTCATTGTTGACCGGTTTCAGTCTATGCTGGCAACCCCACCCATTCCCACTGACCTGTGGAAGGGGGCTCGCATTGGTATTTCCATTTTCCCTCTTGATGGCCAGACCGAGGCGGGGCTACTTGATTCCGCCGCGGTCGCATTGAACTCAACGAAGTCAAGCCAAGAGGCTGTTCATGCCTACTACCATGAGCTGCCCGCAAGCGAACGCTAAGCCCTTGTCAAGGTCGCCTAGGCGCGCCGCCTCGCCCCAAACGACCAGCCATTCAAAAGGTAATCGCTACTTAAGCGTCTGCTTGAAATGCCTGGGTTTTTTAGGCACTGATGTTCTCTTTGGAGCCAAGGCACAAGACGTGCTTTACGCGTCTTGCAAAAGGCGGGTAGAAAGGAGCCTACGTGCTGTCCTGGAAGAGGCAGTAAGAAGCCTTGCGGCACGGCGCGATACAAACCAATGTTTTGAGCTTCAAGTCACCATACACGCCGAAGTTCTTCAGATCTCCGTCGTGGCAAGAAAAGACGTTCTCAATGACCGTCGTGCACAGGAGCTCGTGAACAGTCTTCTCACCAGCCTTACGAAGCCCACGCGACTTACAGGCGAAACGCTCATGCTTGCGCCAGACCCTCGAATCGGTTACCACCTTGGCAGCGTGGCTGCCTTTGATAAGGCATCCTTTGCCCTTGCGCGAGCGAGCCTAAACAACCCAGTACAGAGCTACGATGCGCGACAACGTCAGTTGCGTCTTGCACGTATGAGGCGAGAAGCGGAGATACGCGATGGCCTGCGACGTGGCGAATTTGTGAGCTACTTTCAGCCTAAAATCGATCCACGCAATAACAAGGTGGTTGGGGGCGAGGCCCTGGTGCGCTGGCAGCATCCAAAGAAGGGCCTGCTTATGCCCAAAGAGTTCATTGGTATCGCTGAAGAGTCCAGCCTAATTTGTGAGATTAGCCGTGCGGTTGCGAAGCAAACCATCACTCTGCTTACTCAGCTTAAGCAAAAGGCAAAGGCCGTTCCTATTGCCATCAACCTGTCGGAACAAGACCTCAAAGGTCCCGATCTTATTGAGCAGCTCGGAAGGCAGCTCAAACGGCAGAATCTAAAGCCCGAGCTAATTAACCTCGAAGTCTCTGAGCGTGTTGCGTCGATGAACGAGGAAGACCTCTCTGAATTCATGAAGGCTGTTCGGAAGGCCGGTTTTAGTCTGGCCTTGGATGATTTTGGGACGGCCTATTCAGGTTTGTTGCGACTTTTACAGCTGCCGATTTCAGAGATCAAAGTGGATCGTCTTTTTTTAATTAAAGCGGCTGCATCGGCCCAAGGACGCAGTATTCTGCAAAACCTTGTGTGCATGCTGCTTGAGCAAAAGTTTCGCGTCACGGTGGAAGGAGTGGAGAAGCCACGAGAGCTAAAAATCTTAAAGGCTATGCCTGGCTGCTTTGCTCAGGGCTTTTATTTCTCACCGGCTGTAGACGCGAGAACGTTTCAGGGGTTAAACGCCTGATGCACGCGCAACTTAAACTAACAGCTCTTAGCGTATGGCTTGTGGGTATTGGCCTAGCCCTCGTTCTCCAAAGCACCCTTGCCTCTCCAACAAGCAAAGGGCTTGTCAGTGAAGCCTCTGTGCCAGGGCAGTGTCTTGGCAAAGACCATGCCCAAGGCTCAGCAAAACGTCTTTCCGTGGGTGTTGTTCCACAGCTTCCTGCGGCCGAGACCCTGAGGCGTTGGAGTCCCTTTCTAGAGGGCATTGGGGAGTCACTTGACCTTTGTTTTGTTCTGTCGGTGTCAGCAAGCATTCCAGCGTTTGAATCGGAATTTAAACAAGGGCATTACGACCTCGCCTTTATGAACCCCTACCACCAAGTGATGGCGTTTAAAGCTCAGGGATACGAGCCCCTATTAGCCGATACCCGACTGCTCACGGGAATACTCGTGGTGGCCAAAGACAGCCCATTTAGAAGTCTCAAAGACCTTCAAGGAGAAGCCATTAGCTTTCCAGCGCCCAATGCGTTTGCTGCATCCTTGCTTGTTCGTTCTATTCTTGCTGCGCAGGGGGTTCGCTTCAAAACCAGTTACGTAAAAACACACACCAATGTCTATCGGTCGGTCGCGCTTGGTACCGCAAATGCCGGCGGAGGAGTCAATAACACGCTGTTACGCGAACCAGAAACTCTCCGCAGTGCCTTACGTATTCTTTACGAGACACCCGGCTTTCGACCCCATCCCTTTTCAGCTCATCCTCGGGTTACTTCTGAGCTACGCATGGCCATTACAAAGCATGTTCTTCAAATGAGCTCGAAGCCCGAACAGAAGCTCCTTCTTAACCAAGTGCAAATTCCCAATCCCGCACGGGCGAGCTACACAAAAGACTACGAGCCGCTGCAAAGGCTTGGCATTGAGGCTTTTGTTGTCAACGAGAACAGCAATTAACCCCTGCTGTATAACAGCGTGTTGAGACGTAGCGACCGCCCCAACCTTTCTTCAAACTACGTTATTGAGACGGCGGCATGGCTAGCTTCGGTCACACTGTTGATGATTCTCACGGGCGCATTCTGGGTCTATTACGAGTCAAAAATTATTCTGAGCGAGCAACAGCAGCAGGCCAGAAGTCAACTTGCGCAGGGCATTGGCATTGCCATGACCGAGGGGCTGGCCATAAAGGATTTTGGTCTTTTAGAATCGCGGCTTGTGCAGGCCTTATCAAACCCAAGTCTCGAGTCAGCCCTTGTCGTTGACCCCAACGGGCTTGCGCTGGCTCGCGTCGAGCTTAACGACAAAGGTCTGCCGGAGCCCGTTTTTGATACAAAGGGCATCGACCTGCCCGACATCACAAAAGGTGCCCGTGCCTTTGAGGAGCCAGGTATCGATGGGCGAGTGATTGCATGGCAGCCCATCTCAGCAGGAAGCCTTCTTGGCTGGCTCTCCTTAGAGTTTGCCTATGACGACACCGAACTTATTCTGGCAGAGCTTGGTCGCAAGGCCTTTTTCCTTACGCTAACCATCACACTGGTGATGCTTGCCCTCTTCGGGCTCATTCTGCGGCGAGCCCATGACGTCATTATTCAAAATGAAATCCAACTGCGACGCGCCAACCAATCACTTAAAGACGCAGCGGAGCACGACCCCTTAACGCGACTGCCCAACCGAGCAGCACTGATGAATATGCTTCAAACCTGGCTCGATGAGGCAAGCCGACAAAAGCTGGGTATGGCGGTGGTCTTTCTTGATCTTGATGGCTTTAAACCTTTGAACGACAACCATGGTCACCGATTTGGAGACAAGGTTTTGGTCTGGGTGGCTAAGGCCTTAAAACAGGCAATCCGGCAAGAAGACTTTATTGCTCGCTACGGAGGCGACGAGTTTGTTATCTTAGTTCACGAGGTAAGTAATATGGATGAGATCGAGCCTCTTCTACGTCGTGTACTTGGCAGACTCACGCAGCGGTTTGAAATTGACGGGATCGAGGCGGGCTTGGGAAGTAGCCTGGGGGTGGCGGTTTACCCCCTGCATGGGCGCTCGCCCAACGAGCTATTAATTAAAGCCGACCAGGCCATGTACGAGGCCAAGACGGCAGGCGGAAACCAATGGGCAGTCTGGACGCGATAAGACCTCAAACCGTTTGCTGCTCGGCGGCGCGAACAAGCC
This sequence comes from Burkholderiales bacterium, assembly GCA_030828265.1. Classification (GTDB taxonomy): domain Bacteria; phylum Pseudomonadota; class Gammaproteobacteria; order Burkholderiales; family Burkholderiaceae_A; genus Hahnella. The sequence goes on from JAURCW010000053.1 coordinate 7,704, forward strand.
TTTCCTTCGCGTTGGTGACATCCATATCGCGAGGAAGGGGAACGGCATTCTTCACCGCAAGAACCTCAGCCATCACACTGACTGCAATTTCCGCTGGCGTCTTGCTTCCGATGTAAATGCCGATTGGGCCACGAAGCCTGGCCACCGAGGCCTGCGTCTGATCAAAATGTTCAACCAGCCGTTCACGACGCTGTCGGTTGTTACGGCGCGAACCAATCGCCCCCACGTAGAAAGCGTCGGTATCAAGGGCTTCGAGCAAGGCTAAATCATCAAGCTTGGGGTCGTGTGTCAGCGCAAGAACGCAGCTGCGTCGATCGGGGCG
>JAURCW010000123.1 GCA_030828265.1 Burkholderiales bacterium
AAAACGGGCGCGGCCACCTCACCTCCGTAATGACCCTGCTTGGTCGGCTCATCAACAATCACACCAATCACAAGCCTAGGTGCGGTGGCCGGTGCAAATCCGACAAAGGAGGCGATGTAACGGTCTTTGGCGTAGCCACCGTTCTCAGGCTTATGGGCCGTTCCCGTTTTACCTGCCACCCGAAAGCCCTCAAGCTGAGCACGGGATCCGGTGCCCTCGGGGCCCGCTGCCTGAGAGAGCATCTCACGAACCGCCGCCGCGGTCTTTGAACTAAAGACGGGTGTGCCCACAGCCGGGCCATTGGCCGGTGTCATCCGAAGATCCACCATATCGCCATTACGTGCAAAGACGGTGTAAGCCTGGACCATTTGCAACAAGGAGGCCGACAGGCCGTAGCCATACGAGATGGTGGCCTTATCAATGGTCTGCCAGGACTGCCAGGGTCGTAGCCGACCCGAGGCCTCGGCCGGAAACTTAAGCGACGTGGTCTGGCCAAAGCCAAGGCTTGCAAAAGTGTCGTATAGGCTTGAGGAAGGTAGCCCTCGCGAGATTTGAACCATGCCGACGTTGCTGGATTTTTTTATGACCTCGGTGACGGTAAGGCGGTCATAGGCTTTTGTATCGCGTATGGTTCGGCGTCCAATGGTCATCCGGCCATTGCCCGTGGGTATGGATGTCGAAGGCTCGAACAAGGAGGCATCAAGGGCAGCCGCAACAACAAAGGGCTTCATGGTGGAACCAGGCTCAAACAAATCGGCGGCTGCACGATTACGAACGCGCGTTGCATCAAGCTGACCGCGCTGTCCTGGATCAAAGGAAGGAGCGTTCGAGAGGGCAAGAAGCTCGCCGGTGCGGCTGTCCACCACAACAACCGAGACCGACTTTGCCTGATGCTGTCGCCAAGCCTCTTGGGCAGCCTGGTAGGCAATGGCCTGAATCCCTGCGTCAAAGGAAAGACGAATGTCCTCCCCCGGCACAGCCGGCTTCACAGTCTTCTGGCCAAAGGCCTGGCTGCGACCATCCACCACCAGTCGCTCTTCACCATTTGCGCCACGAAGGGTTTTTTCCATCTGCCGTTCCAGGCCTTCAAGGCCCTGATCCTGGCTATTGGTAAAGCCAATGAGGTTGGCAAAGGCTGCCCCATGGGGGTAGTAGCGTTGGAACTCTTGCTCAAGCTCAACGCCTGGAATACGCAGCGCCCGAATCTGATCGGCCTTGGTAAGTTCAAGCCCTGAGGTAAGGTAGAAGAACCGTGTGGTGCCCTGAACACGAGCCTGCAGGTCTTGCAAAGGCATACCCAAAATCTCAGCTAGCTGAGGAAGTCGAGGATGACGAACATCGAGTACCTTGGGCGCAAGACCCAGACGATGCTCGGAGAGACTCACCGCGAGCACCTCGCCGTTGCGGTCGAGAATACGTCCTCGAGGAGCAGGCAACACGCTGGCCCTTTCGAACCGACTGGCGGCACGCTTCTCCCATTGGTCGACGCTGACTTGCTGAAGATAGAACGATCGGCCCCAGACCGTTGCAAGGCCAAGCATCAGAATACCTAAGACGAACTGCGAGCGACCTGCAGTGGCACGCCAGGTCAGAATGTTTTGATCCGACCCATGACCCGATCGAGTCGTGGAGCCCGAGCCTTTTTTGGCCTCTGATCGACGTACCGGTTTTGCTCCAAGACTGCGCGACCGGTCAGAGGACTTCGGGGCGGCTTTACGCGAGCGGTCCTGCCGGCTGGCTGGCGTGAAACTTGGCCAGATAACAGTCGGTCGCACTGTCAAGGGGAGGCCTCCGCAAGGCGCGCATTGGTGACCGGCGTGGGCAGGTAAATGGTCTGCTCCGAACCGATAGGCACCATGCCTAAGTTGGAGCGGGCGGTCTGCTCAAGCCGGGCTGGCGTTTTCAGACTTGCCACGGAGACTTCAAGATTTTCAACCTCTGAGGCCCGTCGCTCAACGAGTCGCTCAAGCCGCTGAGACTCAGCAAAAAGTCTGCGCTCGTGGTAGCGCGCATTCACCAGCGCCAGGGCCGTAATGACAAGAGCGGCCGCAATCCATCCATTCGGTAGACGGCTCATCGCACCTCCGGTTTTTGTTGATTCGGGCTAAGGCATTCAGCGACCCGCAGAATGGCACTTCGCGCCCGTGGATTGGCCGCGATCTCGCTAGCATCTGGACGAATACGAGCAACCTTGCGAAGCCAAGCGGGCTTAAGTACGGTGGCCTGCGCAAGCATTGCAAACTGCGTGCGGCCCATGCCAGCGGTCCGTTGAAGCCTCTGGTCGGCTGGTCTTGAGGCCTCGTCGATGAACTGCTTCACGATTCGGTCTTCTAAGGAATGAAAACTAATAACAGCAAGCCTTGCCTTGTAACCAAGCCATTGGCGTAGCTGACTAAGCAGAAGGGTCAGCTGATCAAGCTCTTGGTTCACCGCAATGCGTATGGCCTGAAAGGTTCGTGTCGCCGGATGCTGACCTGGCTCCCTGCGCCCACCGCGTCGACGAAGCACCCTTTCAACCAGCTGCGCAAGCTCCAGGGTTGTTCGCAGGGGCGCTGCCTCCCCCCTCTGAGCCTGACTTACATGCTCAAGAATCGCAGCCGCCACCATTCGGGCGTGTCGCTCTTCGCCAAATCGACGAAGACAGTCCTCGAGCTCCTGCTGAGAGACTGTTTCGAGATACTGCCAGGCAGGCAGCCCCGAGTTGAAATCCATACGCATGTCCAGTGGACCGTCCCTCATAAAACTAAAACCCCGCTCAGCCTGATCGAGTTGTGGAGAAGAGACGCCGAGGTCTGCAAGCAGCCCACTCATTGAAAGCGAGCCTTGCGCGGCAAGCACCGACGAGAGCTCGGAAAAGGCGCCCGGATGAAACCGAAATCGCCTATCACTGGCCATGAGCGTCTGCCCGGCCTGCAGAGCCTGCGGGTCGCGGTCGAAAGCCAGTAGCCTACCCTCGGGGCCAAGCCTGCGAAGAATCTCCCGGGAATGACTGCCCCTGCCGAAGGTTGCATCCACATAAAAGCCGGATGGGTCGTGAACAAGCTGATCAACGGCCGGCTCGAGGAGAACGGGCTGATGCCCTTGATGACCGGTTGGGGGCGCTATCAATCACGACCACCCCGAAACTTTCTTGCCCGAACCTGCTCTTTGTGACGACTCAGCCGCTCGGGATCCCAGAGCTCAAAATGGCTGCCCACGCCAAGCAACATCACCTCACGGCTTATACCCGCCCCCTCACGCAGCACGGGATTAATAAGAATCCGTCCAGCCGAGTCAAGCTCAGGCGTGTCGCTTAAGCCGAGCCAGAAACGTCGCCTTTCTTGGCCGGTGTCGTCATCCCAGTCCATGTCCTGATCTGCATCTTCGCTGGCTGAGGTCAGACCCGAAGCCTGGGTTAGGCGCTCGACCCGTCGCGACCATTGATTAAACGGCATGAGTAATAGACAGCCGTCATTGCTCTCGAGCAGGGCCACCTGTCCTTCCGAGGCACGATACAAGGCATCCCGATAACGCGTTGGTAGCGTCATTCGGCCTTTGGCATCTAGGCTGAGGGCTGAAATTCCCGAAAACATTGACCCACTAATCCCCACTTTTTCACACGATTTCCCACTCTATGCAAAAGTCGAGGATCGGTCAAGCGAGCGCAGCGGATTTTTTCTTTCTAAACAAATACTTAGACAGGGTTTCTTGAGGCCCATCCGAGCTTAAGATTCCCATGTAAATCAAGGGGATAACTAATTATATTTAAAGTGGTTTATGAAAAGGGAAGCGGGCCTGTAGGCCGGATTCTGTTACGGACCTTGGCCACCCTCGGCCTTGGTCTATAGCGGCCATCCCTCTAGGCCTGGCATTGCTACCAGGCTCAAGCCACCTACCCGCACACTTGAGCGGGACGCCCTTCGCATCCAAAGGACGAATCCAATGAACACACGTGTGCCTATTTGGTGTTGCTCCGGGTGGAGGTTACCGCGTTTCACATCCTTGCGACCCGAAGGCCTCAATTACTCGTCTCTGTGGCCCTATTCCTCGCCTTGGGTGGGCATCTCATCCCACTTGCTGCGTACGGCCGTTAGCCGTCACCCTTCCCTACGGAGTCCGGACCTTCCTCTCCTGACCATGTCAGCAGCGACCGCCCAGCCCACTTCCCAGCTTGATGATACCCGCGGGCGTGAAGAACAGATACCGGTCGCTAAACCCGGCCCGCATACTGCCAGCGCAGAACCTGGCCGGCTGCCAAAGGCACAAGCGTGTGGCCCTGGTGACTAAGACGGTCGGGAACAGAGTGGTCTTGCCGAACAAGCTCCACATAACCAGCATTGCGCGGCA
>JAURCW010000155.1 GCA_030828265.1 Burkholderiales bacterium
CTTTTCGCTTTGGCTGGAGCAAAAGGGCTACAGCCGAACAGAGATTGGCCTACTCTGGACGCTCGGTGTACTTGCTGAAATTCTGGTCTTTCAGTTTCAACGCCATTTTTTCTCCTGGTTTTCCGTGGCCACCATCTGGCGGCTAAGCTATGCAGTCACAGCGCTTCGCTTTGCGCTTATTAGCATCTCCGAGGGAGGCCTTCTTATTCTTTTAATTGCGCAGGCCATGCATGCTGTCACCTTTGGCCTGCATCACAGCGCCTCGGTGGCCTTGGTTCGACAATGGTTCCCGCAGGCAGCCCAGGCCCGTGGCCAGGCGCTCTACACCATGGCGGCCTACGGGCTCGGGGGCTCGCTTGGCGGAATTGCAGCGGGTTCGATCTGGGAGGCCTTCTTCCCGGAAGCGGCTTTCTGGGCGGCAGCCCTTGCCGCGCTGTTGGGTCTTGTCGTTTCGGGCTGGGTGATTCGGCAAGCCAGGCATTAAGAACTCGGCCACAAGCTAGGCGATAATACGGCTCGCACTGTTTTGCCAAAAAGGATGACTGGTTATGCCCACCCTATACGACAAGCTTTTTGATGAGCATGTTGTCGACCGCCAGGACGACGGCACCTGCCTGCTCTATATTGATAGGCACCTTGTTCATGAGGTGACAAGCCCCCAGGCCTTTGAGGGCCTACAAATAGCCGGGCGGCCTCTTTGGCGCAATTCCGCCAACCTTGCGGTGGTTGACCATAATGTGCCTACCGAGGGACGGGCCGAAGGCATTACAGGTATTAAAGATCCGGTGTCGCGACTGCAGGTGGAAACGCTTGATGCCAATGTGAAGACCTTCGACATTAAGTACTTCGGCCTTATGGACCCAAGGCAAGGGATTGTGCATGTCATTGGTCCTGAGCAGGGTGCAACGCTGCCAGGTATGACGGTTGTCTGTGGCGACTCGCACACCAGTACCCATGGTGCCTTTGCCTGCCTTGCCTTTGGCATAGGCACCTCAGAAGTCGAGCACGTACTTGCCACCCAGTGCCTTCTAATGAAAAAGGCGAAGAACCTGCTTGTTCGAGTGGAGGGCACCTTGGGTAAGGGGGTAACGGCGAAGGATGTTGTCTTGGCTGTAATTGGAGAAATTGGTACTGCGGGCGGTACAGGCTGTGCCATTGAGTTTGCAGGCTCGGCGATTCGTGGGCTTTCAATGGAGGGCCGCATGACCCTTTGCAACATGGCCATTGAGGCCGGTGCACGTGCGGGCATGGTGGCCTTTGATGAGGTTACGGAGGCTTATGTCCGGTCGCGGCCCCTTGCGCCAAAGGCAGAGCTTTGGGACAAGGCTTTGGCCTATTGGAAGACCCTGCATTCCGATGCCAACGCCCAGTTCGATAAGGTGGTTGAGATTGCCGCTGAAACCATCGAGCCTCAGGTGACCTGGGGGACTTCGCCTGAAATGGTCTTGCCCATTGGCGCGCGGGTGCCCAACCCAAGTAACGAAGCCGACCCCAGTCGGCGCGAGGGGATGGCTCGAGCCTTGCAGTACATGAACCTGGAACCCAACACACCCATTTCCGATATTCGTATCGACAAGGTCTTTATTGGGTCGTGCACCAATTCCCGTATTGAAGATCTGCGCGCGGCGGCTGCCGTGGTGAAGGGTCGGAAGAAAGCCGATTCAGTCAAGCTGGCTCTGGTTGTTCCGGGCTCGGGCCTTGTGAAGGCACAGGCCGAGCGCGAGGGCCTCGATGCAATTTTTAAAGAGGCCGGCTTTGAATGGCGCGAGCCTGGCTGCTCCATGTGTCTGGCCATGAATGCCGACCGGCTTGAGCCGGGTGAGCGTTGTGCCTCCACGAGCAACCGTAACTTCGAGGGGCGTCAGGGCGCGGGAGGCCGTACCCACCTGGTCTCGCCGGCCATGGCCGCGGCCGCGGGTGTTGCAGGGCATTTTGTTGATGTAAGGAGCATGGCATGAAGCCTTTGACCATTCACCAGGGCCTGGTGGCCCCTCTTGATCGGGCGAATGTTGATACCGACGCCATTATTCCGAAGCAGTTTCTGAAGTCCATTAAAAGGGCCGGGTTTGGTCCGAACTTGTTTGATGCCTGGCGTTATGAAGACGAGGGCCAGCCTGGTGTGGACTGCAGCAAGAGGCCCTTACGAGCCGAGTTTGTTTTGAACCAGCCGCGTTATAAAGATGCCAGTGTTCTGCTTGCTCGTCAGAACTTTGGCTGTGGATCGTCCCGGGAGCATGCGCCCTGGGCGCTTGAAGACTTCGGATTTCGAGTGCTTATTGCGCCGTCGTATGCGGACATCTTTTTTAACAACTGCTTCAAGAATGGACTCTTACCGATTGTTCTGTCTTCTGAAAAGGTGGACGAGTTATTTCGCCTAACCCAGGCCAATGAAGGCTTTTCGCTTGAGGTTAATTTGCCCGAGCAGACCCTTCGGGCTTTACCCTCGGCACCTTCAACCACAAGTAGCTTTGAGACGTCCTTTGATGTTGAGCCATTTCGTAAGCACTGCCTTGTGAATGGCCTTGATGATATTGGCCTGACGCTTCAAAAAGCCGATGTCATTCGAGCCTTTGAGGCAAAGCGCCTTTCTGAAAAGCCATGGCTTGGCGCCGACCCTCATCAGGCGCTGGCCAACTAACCAAAGAGAGTTTATTTTGACAACCTTAAATATTGCAATACTGGCTGGCGATGGCATTGGGCCCGAAATTACCGAGCAGGCGGTTGCTGTTTTAGAGCGCCTTTCAGCGCAGGGCCAGTTCAGCCTAAACCTTGAGCATGCCCCGGTGGGCGGAGCGGGTTATCGAGCCAAGGGCCACCCCTTGCCCGATGAAACCTTAGCCCTTGTCAAAGCAAGTGAAGCCATTTTATTTGGAAGCGTGGGCGACTTCAGTCTTGATAACCTTCCGCGTGAATTACGTCCCGAGCAGGCCATTCTTGGTCTTCGCAAGAGCCTTGGACTTTTTGCCAACCTTCGGCCTGCTGTTGTCTTCCCCGAGCTTGGCCATGCCTCAACCCTTAAGCCTGAGATTGTCTCGGGCATGGACATTCTTATTGTTCGTGAGCTCACTGGGGATATTTATTTTGGCCAGCCGCGCGGTATTCGGCGTTTGGACAATGGTGACCGAGAGGGCTTTGACACCATGGTCTACAACGAAACCGAGATTCGACGTATTGGTCGGGTGGCGTTTGAGGCCGCGCGCAAACGAGACCGAAGGCTTTGCTCGGTGGATAAGGCCAATGTGCTTGAAACCACCCAACTCTGGCGTGACGTGATGACTGAGCTTGCCGCAGACTACCCCGATGTTGAGCTCTCCCACATCTACGTGGATAACGCGGCGATGCAGCTTCTGAAAAATCCCAAGCAGTTTGATGTCATGGTCACAGGCAATATGTTTGGCGACATTTTGTCGGAC
>JAURCW010000054.1 GCA_030828265.1 Burkholderiales bacterium
CTGGAGGCGATGCGCACGGCGGCCGACCAACTGCAAGAGGCCATTGGCGATCTTCAACAGCTCATCGCTGCGACCAATGAGAAGGTCTTGGGTCTGCGGCCATCCAGCACCAACAACAGCACCACAGCCAGTGCGTCCATCGTCGGGCCGGCTAACGCGCCCACCAGCACCCTGGAGTCCGTCAACAAGACCCTTCAGGCCACAGAGGCCACGCTTCGTAAGGCGCAGGAAAGCCTGACCAAGCTGGACGCTGTGCTTGACGACACCAAAGCCATTACGCGCAATGTGCGGGCGGCAAGCCAGGATCTCGAGCTACTTCGATACGAGGTTGAAGCGAGCCTAAGAACAGCCGATGAGCTAATGCGCGATGTTCAGAGGGTCTGGCCTTTATCGCAGGACCCCGAGAAAGGACTTGCCCTTCCATGACTCAGGTTCATTCAAAAGTGGTTTTGCTGAGCCTTGCCCTCGCCGCGAGCCTTCTCATTTCAGCCTGCGCAGGCAAACCCAGCCCGCCAGGCTTCTTATCGGCCGCCCAGACGGCCATGGCCCGCGGCAGTCAGGCGCACCTTGAAGGCGACTCGCGTCGGTCGGCCATTGAGTATCAGAGGGCTATCCAGCTCTTAAGCCAGACCGGCAGGGCCGAGCTTATTGCCAAGGCAGTTCTTACAGAATGCGCGGCAGCCATTGCAGGCCTGAACTTTCAGCGCTGTACCGCCTTCGATGCCCTTGCCCAGGATGCCTCTGAGGCCGACCAGGCCTATGCGCGCCTGCTGAACGGCGAACTGCAGCCAGGCAATGTCCCAAAACTTCCCACTACACACCAAAGGCTCGGAGGCGCCATTGCCCAACTCCTCGCTCTAAAGGGTCAGGCCCAGCCAACCGAGGCGCAGCTTGCGGCCATTCTTTCTGAAGGTGTCGCCGCGGCGCAAGCTCAGGCAGGCCCTTTTTCTAAGCTGCTAGCCCTTGCCCTGCTGCGTCGCTATGGCTGGCCCGACGGCCTTCTCTGGCCTTCTGGGGTGAGTCAGGCCGAGGGGCAAGGCTGGCGCCGGCCTTTGCTGGCATGGCTTGAGGTGGGCTTGCAAGAAAAAAGCCGCTCGGGCGAGGTCATCACCCGTGAGCGGCTTTTAAGACAAAGGCAGCGAGTTTTAGAGCTGGGCTCTCGACCCCGCTAAGCCTTTGTGAACGACCAATGAATTACTCAGCGCGCTTGCGGCCCTTGGCTGCAGGCGAGACAACCGTCTCACCGGCTTTAGCAACGGCCTCAACATTGGCCTCAACCATTTCAACAACCTGCTTAGAAGCCTTGTTCATGGCGTCATAAGCCGTGTTGGTCGCGCTAAAGGCTGACTTCATAAGAGCAATCACGCCTTCGGTTCCTGCAGGAGCCGTCTTGGAGAGTTCGTTAATCATGCCGGCCATGGACTTATTCAGGTCAGCCACTTGCTTTTCAGCAAGACGTGCCACTTCCGAGGCGGTCTCTGCGTTAATGGCATAGGCCTGACGGGCATAACCGGTGGCCTTGGCAGCGGCGGGCTGTGCAGCACCTTGGGCAACGCCGTAAAGCTCTTGAGCATCCTTCACGCCGAGCATCTGGCTGGAAGCCTCAGCAGCGTCAGCCAACGAAGCGCGCGCTGTTTTTAGGTTCAGGTCAATCTGCTTTTCCATGGCATCAAACGAGGTTGCAGCCAGCTGAGCCATGGCGGCGTTGGCATTCTTGATGGCAGAAAGGAAATGCTCGGGGGTAACGATGGTCTGGTTCATGGTGAAACTCCTTGATCAATTAAATAGGGTTAAAAAAGACTTCCTAAGCCTGCTGGTCTGGTCTATCGAGCCCAATTTAAGGGGCTTTTGACGCATCACAGCAGAAGGACGAGCCTTATATAAAGCGCTTAGCGCATCCTTTGAAAGAATTATATTGTGCGTTGCACCATAATCGCAAGGCCCGGAAGGAAGAAATTGCAAGAAAAAAGGTCAGAGTTTCTTTTCTAAGGCCTTGGCCATGTCAGAAAGCCTGACATGTCTAGCCCATGACCGCCTAAAACAGCTCGGAATCCGGCCGCTGAATGCCATACTTTTTAATGTAGTAGTAGAGATGCTCCCGGCTGATATTCAAGCGTCGGGCCGTCTCAGAGACGTTAAAGCCCGTGTCCACCAGTACCGTCCGAACCAGGCGCTCAATCACCTCCTCGCGTGCCTGTTTTAGACCCTCCTCGGTAGAGGCATCGGCCACCACCATGACGGAGAATTTTCGATCTTGCGAGCGCAGTGTCTTCTCAGACTGGCTAAAAAGAACCGCCCTTTGCAGAGCAGCCTTCACCTGAGCCTGCCGAAAAGGCTTGGTCAGGAAATCGAAGGCCCCCTCCTCCACGCAGGTCAACAGGGCGTCATCATGACTCTGGCCAGTGACCACCACCACCTTCAAGAAGGCATTCCAAAGCCGGGCCTCTTTCAAGAAACGAACCCCCTCGGAGATTCCCTGCGGATCAGGCGGCAGCCCCAGATCAAGCAGCACGAGCTCAATCTCGGGATCACCCTTAAGCATGGCAAGGGCATCGACTGCATTGGTGGCTTCATCCACCTCATGGCCCAAAGACTCCACCAGTTCACGCTGCAGAGGCCGAAGGCTTGGGTCGTCTTCAACAATCAGGACTCTCATTGGCTGGCAGTGTAACGACCATGACGCTCACCCATCAACCCTTGTTAGTGAGCCTCTCCGTTCTTGCGGTCTGCCTATCAGCCATGACGGCTGCAGCGCTGGCTGTCCGTGCGGGCCGCGCACCCAGGCCCTTTGCGCGGCGACTATGGGGGCTGGGTGCAGCACTAAGTCTTGCTGCCGGCATCTGGTCCATGCACTTCATTGGCATGGTGGCTGTAAAGATGCCCTTCGTCTTGCAGTTTGAGCCTGGGCTCACCGCCCTGTCATTTTTACCAGCCCTGGGCGCAGGGCTTGGCCTTGTCTGGGTAAGCACGCGACCCAAGATGGCCTGGCCGCTTGAATGGGGCGCCGCTGCGCTTTCAGCAGGCGCCATTGTGGCCATGCACTACTCGGGCATGACAGCCGTTATGGTCAGCCCACGTCCCATCTACGCCGACTGGAGCTTTTGGCTTGCAGGTCTGGTTGCCTTTCTAACCAGTCTGTTGGCTTTTCGGTTCCTACGCTCGGCCATGGCCTCTGCCCAGACTCCGCATTGGAGTCGACTGCTAGTCATTGGTATCACCCTTGGGCTTGCCGCCTCGGGCATGCACTACTCGGCCATGGCGGGCACGGTGTTTCTAGACGGAACGGTCTGCGCCGCCCCTACAACGCTTAACAAAGACCTTGCCACCTTGTCCTCAGCCTTTGGCGAGCATGTTGGCCTTGCGACTTCTATTTTTCTTATTTTGCTCACGGTCAATATCACGGGCATTGTGGTCTCAGTCTTTGACCATCGGCTTGAAGATGCCAATCGAAAACGCGCAGAGGCCCTTGCCCTTGCCAACGAACGACTCAATATCAAGGCCGACCAACTGACCGACGAGCTTGCCCTTGAGAAGTCTATTTTCGAGGCGGCGGTGGCGGCCACCCAGGACTGCATCTGGTCTTGGCAGCCCAAGGCGCAGGCACTTTTTATTTCGCCTCATCTCAACAAGCTGCTGGGCATCAGCGCGGCCTACAGCATCACGAGTCTGGAAGAGTTGGAAGTACGCCTGCACCCCAAAGACCTGCATGGCTTTCGTGAAGCCTTTAATAAAGCCATTGCAGACCCCGATGACCAGCTTCACCTTAAGGTCAGGCTGCGCAAGGTACATGGCGACTGGCTATGGGTACTTTTTCGGGGGCGCATGGTCCATCACCTGCAAGGCGAAGATGCCATGCTGGTGGGGGCCATCTCGAATGTGGAGGCCCAACAAAAGGCCGAGGACGAGGCGCGTCAACTGGCCGAACAACAACGCGAACTTGCCATTTTGCGAAGCCGCATTGTTCGCATCCTGAGCCATGAGCTGAAAACGCCGCTTGCCGTGATCACCACAAGCGCAGATCTGCTTGAAGTCACAAGCCAGCCCCGTGACCCTCGTCACGAGAAAAAGATGGCCAGCTACTTCAGTGGAATTATTGATGCGGTCCAGCGCATCCAGTCCATCCTTGACCACGCCCTTGAGTTCAACCAACTGGAGTCGCTCGAGGCCATTGCCAAACCAGGCTGGTGTCAGCCCCTGGCGCTCTGCCGGGAGGCCATGGAATGGGCGTACCAAGCCCAATCGCTGGCCCCTGAATCCTTGCGATTTCAGGCAAGCCCGTTTCAAGGGGAGTGCATGCTGGACCGAAGGCTCTTTGGTCTTGTGGTTCAAAACCTTCTATCCAATGCCATTAAGTACAGCGATGGCAAGCCTGTGGACGTTCATCTTCAGCACACGGGCGACCTTTTAACCTTAGAGGTCTGCGACCAAGGCCCGGGCATCCCCGAAGCCGAGCAGAGCAAGCTTTTTAAGGCCTTCTTCCGAGGCGAGGCGGGCGGCGACAAGCCCGGTACAGGGCTCGGGCTGTCCATTGCTGCGCGAGCCGCGCAGGCCATGGGCGGTGAATTGCGTTTGGTGGTATCGAGCCCCAAAGGCAGTCGATTCCGACTCGAAATAACCTGTCTTTCTCGATCCACCCAAGCCTAGCCAAGTCATCCATAATCCAAGCATGAACGCGCCAGCCACCCACGATCTTCTTCAGCGTTTTTCTGCTATCCGAAGACAAATTCACGCCAGACCCGAGCTTAAGTTCGAAGAGTTTGAAACCGCCGAGCTGGTTGCCAACGAGCTCAAAGCGCTAGGGGTGGACGAGGTGCATACAGGCATTGGGGGCACCGGCGTGGTTGGAGTCATTCGAGGTCGCGAGCCCCTTGGTGCGAATGCCTTATGCAAGGCCATTGGGCTGCGGGCCGACATGGACGCCCTGCCCATGACCGAAAAAAACAGCTTTGCCCATGCCAGCCCACATGCCGGCAAGATGCATGCCTGTGGGCACGATGGCCACACGGCTATGCTGCTTGCAGCCGCCCAACTTCTTGTCAACGACCGTGACTTTGCCGGCACCGTGCACCTTATTTTTCAGCCGGCGGAAGAAGGGGGAGGCGGTGCCAAGGCCATGATTGACGACGGTTTATTTAAGCGTTTTGACTGCGATCAGGTCTTTGCCATTCACAACTGGCCTGGCCTTACCGAGGGCAGCTTCGGTTTTAACCCTGGGCCCATGATGGCCTCAAGTAATCAGTTTGAAATTCTTGTGAAGGGCAAAGGGGCGCATGCCGCCATGCCCCATCTAGGCATTGACCCTGTGCTTGTGGCCAGCCATCTTATTCAGGCCTTTCAAACGCTGGTTAGCCGAACCACCAAGCCCGTGGATGCCGTGGTGGTCTCGGTAACCCAGGTGAAGGCCGGCGAAGCGGTCAACGTTATTCCCGACCAATGCCAGCTGAAGGGCACTGTCCGCACCTTCAGCCTTGAAGCACTCGACAAAATCGAAGACGCCATGCAGCGCATTTGCGATCAGCTGCCTGCAGCCTTTGGTGCCTCCGCCGAGCTTCGCTTTGAACGCCAATACCCACCCACCATTAACCATCCTCAGTCCACCGAACAGGCGGCCGCGGTGGCGCGAGGCCTGGCCGGTGCGAACAAGGTGATTTTTCCCATTGAGCCCACCATGGGCGCCGAAGACTTTGCCTACATGCTGCTTGAGCGACCTGGTAGCTATATTTTTCTTGGCAACGGTGACCTCAGCGGTCCTCACCGCGAGGCAGGCCACGGCCTTGGGCCCTGCGCCTTGCACAACCCCAGCTACGATTTCAACGACAGCCTCATTCCCATCGGGGCAAGGTTCTGGCATGCCCTTGCCCACGCCTTGCTCAAACCGGCCTAAAGTTAGTAGGCCGAAGGAACAAACATTTCCGCAGGAACAGGCCTACGGAAGTAATCGGGGTTTTTCTCGCGGGCAGGCAGAACGACCGGCTCGTGGGGTACTTCACCGTAAGGAATCTGGCTTAAAAGATGCGCCATGCAGTTCAAACGCGCGCGCTTTTTGTCATTGCCCTCAACCACCCACCAGCGCGCCTCGGGAATATGCGTGCGCTCAAGCATAAGCTCCTTGGCCTTGGTGTAGGCCTCCCATCGCCTGCGCGACTCAAGGTCCATGGGCGAGAGTTTCCACTGCTTTAATGGGTCTTTAATGCGCATGGTGAAGCGCATGTGCTGCTCTTCATCCGAAATGGAGAACCAGTACTTAATCAAAATGATGCCGGAGCGCACCAGCATTTTTTCAAACTCCGGAACGGTTCGAAAGAACTCCTCGTACTCGTCATCGGTGCAAAAGCCCATCACCTTTTCAACCCCCGCCCGGTTGTACCAGCTGCGATCAAACAGAACAATCTCGCCACCGGCTGGAAGGTGACTGACGTAGCGCTGGAAATACCACTGGGTGCGCTCACGCTCGCTCGGGGCCGAAAGCGCTGCCACACGAGCTACCCGTGGGTTAAGCCTTTGGGTGATGCGCTTAATGGCGCCACCCTTACCCGCCGCGTCGCGACCTTCGAAGAGCACAACAAGCTTCAACTTATTCTCAACCACCCAGTCTTGCAGCTTCACTAGCTCACCTTGCAGCCGAAAGAGCTCGCGAAAATAAAGTCGGCGGTCGATGGCTCCATCGGTGGAAGGACTCTGCTGAGGGCCATCAAGCAAAAGTGCATCGAGCCGGTCGTCATCAAGCTCCATTTCAAGCTCTTCGTCGTAGCTATCAAGAAGGTCTAAGTCGGCGCGCTGCTGAAAGCTTAAAGGGGGCTGGGTCATGGGGCGTTTGTCTCGTTGGTAGGGATGGTCGGCGGCCACGAAAAAGCGCTGGTCTTAAGAATCCAATCTAGACCCTCACCGTGACGATTCTGTGACATCGGCCAGGAATCGACCACAGACCTCGGCCAGATCCGCAGGCAGGCCCGGGCTCTCCGCCAAACGCTCAATGGCCTTTCGCATGGCCAGGCGACGCTGCGGCTCAAAGGCCTGCCAGCGATCCAGCGATCGGGCCAGACGCGACGCCAGCTGACTGTTGCGGCTTGCCAGGCTTGCAAGCTGCTCACGCCAAAGCACGTAGCCCGCGCCATCGCTGCGATGAAAGCCCGGCGAGACCTGCATAAAGAAGGGGCCAAGTAGCGAGCGAATACGGTTCGGACTGCCCAGGTCGTAGCGCGGGTGATGCAGCAGGCTTTGCACTGTGGCAAGAAGATCAAGCCCCTCGGTGTCATGCAGCCGAACGGTTGCAACCTGCACCGTGAACCATTTATCAAGGGCCAGGTCGTTATCGTGGTAGTGCTTCAAAAAATCATCTAGGGCCGCCTGGCAAGGCTGAGGCGCAATGCCTTGAAGACTTACGAGGCCCGAAAGACAGGCCATGCGTCGCGTCATATTCGTTGCTGCAAGGTAACGCTTCAAAAGCTGCTCGGCGCGATCCAGGCTTGGGCTCAGCAAAGTAACAAGCGACTGGGCCAAGTGCTGAAGGGCTCGGCGTCCCGCTGCCGGCCCAGAAGGCTGGTAATGCTCAGCCTGCTCTGGCTCGTCCACCAGAGTATCCAGGGGCTTCATCACCGACTCCAGTGCAAGGGCCATGGCAAGCCTTAAGGCCTCAAGCCGCCTGCGAATGGCACTGGGGTCGATGGCATGACCCTCCGAAGACCAATGCTCGGCCACCAAGGCCTCCGAGGGGGGCGTGAGGCACAAGAGCTTGAACCCATCGCTTAAGGCTTGGTCGGCTGCAAGTCGCCAAAGCGTCTGTATAAGTCCCTCGCGGTCCTCGGCA
This sequence comes from Burkholderiales bacterium, assembly GCA_030828265.1. Classification (GTDB taxonomy): domain Bacteria; phylum Pseudomonadota; class Gammaproteobacteria; order Burkholderiales; family Burkholderiaceae_A; genus Hahnella. The sequence goes on from JAURCW010000054.1 coordinate 7,808, forward strand.
TCGGTGGCATCGGGCATAAGCTGAGCAAGCATCAGGCGTTGGCAAGCCTCCCAGCGGTTAAAGGCATCGGTGTCGTGCGCAGCCAGGGTCTGCAAGGCCTTGGCGCTTAAGCCCTGCTCAAGCTGCACCGGCGCCGAAAAGCCCCGAAGCAGGGATGCAATGGGTTCGGCCTTGCCCTTGTACGCAGGTAGATCAAACACAAAGGACTGC
>JAURCW010000143.1 GCA_030828265.1 Burkholderiales bacterium
CACGGCCTGCGTCTTCAGCGGTTTCTATGCCATAGTCATGGCCATTAATGGCCAGTTCTCTCATGCGGCCGTTGCAATTTTTGTGGCCATGGTTCTCGATAGCCTGGATGGTCGTGTAGCGAGGCTTACGAACACCACCTCCGATTTTGGTGCGAATTACGACAGCCTGTCGGACATGGTTTCCTTCGGCGTTGCCCCCGCGTTGGTTGGCTATGTCTGGGCTCTTAAAGACATGGGTAAGCTTGGCTGGGTTGCGGCCTTTGTTTATCTTGCCGGCGCAGCCCTTCGCTTAGCGCGCTTCAACACCAACATTGGAGTGGTCGATAAGCGGTTTTTTCAAGGCCTTCCCAGCCCAGCCGCGGCCGCCTTGGTTGCTGGGCTTGTTTGGTTGGTAACCGACTGGGCACCTCAGGGCTTGGTGAACCTCGACCCCGTAACCCTTGGCTGGATTGTCTGGGTGCTCATGGTTTACGCAGGCGTGACCATGGTTAGCAATGTGCCCTTCTACAGTTTTAAGGAGCTCAACCTAAGGCGCAGTGTGCCTTTTGTGTTCGTTGCGCTCGGGGCCTTAGTGCTTGTGGTGGTCTCGCAAGACCCACCCTCCATTTTGTTCACACTCGTCCTTCTTTATTCGGTCTCGGGCTATGGCTACTTCGTGTGGTGTAAAGCCAACGGTAAGTCTGTCAGCATGTTTGCAGACGATGAGAAGAAAGAGCTATAGTCACGTTCTATGAGTTCTTCATTTTTCATTGGCTCGCCAACACCGCTTCTGCTTCCCCTGGGTCGACTGCGCCTCGGGCGCTAATTCTCGACCGTGTCGGTGGCCTGTGCCGACCTCCAACCCCAGCAGGCTTTAATCAACTCTAAAATCAAGTTTCCAAAGGGGAAGCATATGAATTCCGATCGTTTAGTAGTTTTTGACACCACCTTGCGCGATGGCGAACAAAGCCCAGGCGCCTCTATGACCAAGGACGAGAAGGTCCGTATTGCCAAGCAGCTTGAGCGCCTTCGGGTGGATGTTATTGAGGCGGGCTTTGCAGCCGCAAGCCCGGGGGATTTTGAGGCCGTTCGCGCTGTGGCCGAGTCGGTCAAGGACAGCACGGTTTGCTCCTTGGCAAGGGCCACCACGAATGACATCGACGCCGCAGGCAAGGCCATTGCACCTGCTGCGCGTAAGCGTATTCACACCTTCATCGCCACAAGCCCCATTCATATGGAGAAAAAGCTTCGTATGAACCCAGACCAGGTGGTGGAGGCGGCCATTGCGGCCGTAAGGCATGCCCTTACCTTTACCCCGGATGTCGAGTTCTCTGCCGAAGATGCCGTGCGCTCCGACATTGACTTCCTCGTTCGTGTTTTTGGCGAAGTCATTAAAGCAGGTGCCACAACCATTAACGTACCGGATACGGTGGGCTACAGCGTGCCTGGCCAGTGGGGCGACCGCATGCGCCAGCTCATTGAGCGGACACCGGGCGCTGACAAGGTGGTCTGGTCCACCCATTGCCACAACGACTTGGGCATGGCGGTTGCAAACTCCCTATCAGCCGTTCTTAATGGCGCGCGGCAAGTGGAATGCACCATCAACGGTCTTGGGGAGCGGGCGGGCAATGCCAGCCTCGAAGAAATTGTAATGGCCGTGAAAACCCGCCGCGATGTCTTTGCATGCGACTCCAACATCGACACAAGCCAAATCGTTCCGTCATCGCGTCTTGTCTCGCAAATAACGGGCTACCCGGTTCAGCCAAACAAGGCTGTGGTCGGGGCCAATGCCTTTGCCCACGAGTCTGGCATTCACCAAGACGGCGTGCTCAAGCACCGCGAAACCTACGAGATTATGCGAGCTGAAGATGTGGGCTGGTCGGCGAATCGCATCGTGCTTGGCAAGCTTTCCGGTCGAAATGCCTTTCGGCAGCGGCTTGAGGAGCTTGGCATTGCCCCCTCGTCCGAGCAGGCTCTTAACGAGGCGTTTTCAAGGTTTAAAGAGCTCGCTGACCGAAAGTCGGAGATCTTTGACGAAGACCTTCAGGCCATTGTGGCGGGCGATGCGGCGGTCAGCAGCGAGCGCTACAAGCTTGTTTCTATGTCCCAGAGCTCCGAAATGGGTGAGAAACCGGTTTCGCGGGTGGTCTTCAGCATTGCTGGTGAAGAGGTCCGCGTGGAGTCCGAGGGCAACGGTCCTGTGGATGCCACAGTGAAGGCTATTGAGAAGGAGGCAAAGAGTGGCGCCGAACTCTTGTTGTTCTCGGTAAACGCCATTACCACTGGCACCGAGTCTCAGGGCGAGGTGACCATGCGGCTTCAGAAGGCGGGCAGGGTGGTGAACGGGGTGGGGGCCGACCCCGACATCGTGGTGGCCTCGGCTTTGGCCTACCTTAATGCCCTCAACCGGCTCTCCACAGCGCCTAAGGCAAACCCTCAGCAGCCATAGTCCGAACGGGCCTCCCCCTGGCCATAAGGCCAGGGCGGCCCGAAACAGGGGTTTTGGGCATCAGGGTTTTTGCGTAATCCCCAGTTTTAACCTAAAATCAAACGCTTACACGACGCATCCGGCAGATGCGATCGCACGTATGGAGGGTTGTGCAGCTCATCACCTTGTGATTTGCCACCTTCCGGTCATATTTATAGGAGATTCTCATGACCGTTGCCGAAATGACAAAGGGCGATATCGTCGCCAGTTTTCAACGCGCCCAGGGCGACACGGGTTCCCCAGAAGTTCAGGTTGCCCTTCTTACCGCGCGTATTAATCACCTTACCGGGCATTTCAAGTCGAACGCGAAAGACCATCACTCCCGTCGTGGGCTGCTGAAAATGGTTAGCCGTCGTCGTAAGCTACTCGATTACCTTAAGCGCACGAACCTGCAGTCTTATCGCGATCTCATCGAGAAGCTGGGTCTGCGTAAGTAGTGACCCGCAATGCGTCTGCCCCCTTCATCTTGCCTGTCGTACAAAACGGCAGCCTAGGTCCTTTCAAGGGTCCGGGTTGCCTGTTTGCGCAGGCGTCGTTACGTTAACCGGTCAAAAAGGAAGTCGCGCATGTTCAATATCGCATCCGAGAGTTTTAGCTACGGGCAGCACACTGTCACCCTTGAAACAGGCGAAATCGCTCGCCAGGCCTCAGGGGCTGTCGTGGTCAACATGCAAGACACCGTCGTATTGGCCACCGTGGTCGCCGCTAAGTCGGCCAAGGCCGGGCAGGATTTTTTCCCGCTCACGGTCGACTACATGGAGAAGACCTACGCCGCCGGCAAAATTCCCGGCGGTTTTTTTAAGCGTGAAGGCCGTCCAAGCGAGAAAGAGACCCTTACGTCACGGCTCATCGATCGGCCCTTGCGTCCTCTCTTTCCCGAAGGGTTTTACAACGAGGTGCAGGTGGTCTGTACGGTCATGTCGCTGAACCCCGAAATCGACCCCGACATCCCTGCCATGATTGGCGCTTCGGCCGCGCTCGCAATTTCCGGTGTCCCCTTCAATGGGCCCATTGGCGCCGCCCGTGTGGGTTACATCAATGGCCAGTATGTTCTCTGCCCCAACGCTTCTGACATGCCCAATTCGCAAATGGACCTCGTGGTCGCGGGCACTGAATCGGCTGTTCTAATGGTAGAGTCCGAGGCCGATCAGCTCCCCGAAGATGTCATGTTAGGCGCGGTGGTTTTTGGCCACGAGCAGATGAAGGCCGCTAATGACGCGAGTAATCGGCTTGTTGTAACAGCCGGCAAGCCCGAGTGGAAGTGGAGCCACG
>JAURCW010000104.1 GCA_030828265.1 Burkholderiales bacterium
AACGGCCGTCAGCACAACGGTGGTGTAGCCGGAATTGGCAAAGTCAAGGCTTGCCCAAGCCCAGAATTCTCGGCGGCGCACACCTGACTTCAGTAACCCCTGGGAAGAAGAATGCTGCAAAATGTCATCTTTCCTTGCAAGCAAGACCCACTTTTTAACACGGCCAAACGACAACGCAGTGACTTCCAAACTTTACATTCGCAGCTTCGGCTGCCAAATGAATGACTACGACTCGGGCAAGATGGCCGACGTCTTGCGTGAGTCGCATGGGCTTGAGCCCACAAACTCGCCCGAGGAGGCGGACGTTATTCTGTTTAACACCTGCTCGGTACGCGAGAAGGCCCAAGAGAAGGTCTTCTCCGATCTGGGCCGCGCCCGCGACCTTAAGAAATTAAAGCCCGGACTCATTATTGGGGCGGGTGGATGTGTGGCAAGCCAAGAGGGTGAGGCCATTGTGAAGCGCGCGCCTTATGTGGACCTGGTGTTTGGGCCGCAGACGCTGCATCGCCTTCCGGCGCTTATTGAGGCTCGAAAATTAAGCGGCAAGTCGCAGGTCGATATCTCGTTTCCGGAAATTGAAAAGTTTGATCATCTGCCACCGGCCCGCGTGGAGGGGCCCAGCGCCTTTGTTTCGATTATGGAAGGCTGCAGCAAGTTCTGCAGCTTTTGCGTGGTGCCCTACACCCGCGGGCAAGAGGTTTCTCGGAAGGCTGAAGACGTTTTAACCGAGGTGGCCGAGCTTGCGAGCCAGGGCGTGCGCGAGGTGACCCTGCTGGGCCAAAACGTGAATGCCTTTTTAGATCCCGAGCATGGCCTTGACTTCACGGACCTGCTTGAAATGGTAAGTGAGATTCCAGGCATCGCCCGCATTCGCTACACCACCTCGCACCCCAAAGAGTTCACTCAAAAGCTTATTGATGCCTACGGGCGGCTTCCCAAACTTGTAAACCATATTCATTTGCCCGTGCAGTCGGGCAACGACCGTGTGCTTGCGGCCATGAAGCGAGGCTACACCGCCTTGGAATACAAGAGCATTGTGCGGCGGCTTAAGGCCATACGGCCCGACATTTGTCTGTCCACCGATTTCATCGTGGGCTTTCCGGGCGAGAGTGAGTTGGAGTTTGAAGACAGCATGAAGCTCATTGAGGCTGTGGGTTTCGACCACTCCTTCTCTTTTATTTACAGCCCCAGGCCGGGTACGCCGGCCGCCGACCTTCAGGACGAGACCCCGGCAGGCCTGAAGCTTGCGCGCCTGCAAAGGCTTCAGGCGGCCATTGATACCAATGCTCAAGCCATCAGCCAGGCCATGGTTGGGAAGACATTTGATGTGCTTATTGAAGGCCGCTCGAAGAAGAACCCGGCCGAACTCATGGGCCGCACCGAGAACAATCGGGTGGTGAACTTCCCGGCCCCTGGTCAGGCCGCATCGCGCCTAATCGGGCAGGTTCTTCCCATGACCATCACCGCAGCCCTCTCGCATAGCCTGCGCGGGGCCATGGTGCTGACACCCGAAGACGAGGCTCGCCCTGCCAACGCGGCCTAGGCCTCTGGTTCGATTCAGCCTTCAATGGGATCGGGCCACCTTGGGGCCCGCCCGCTGGCCAGTGCATCGTGGACGACTGGAGCGTCTGCTTCAGGCAGCGCTTTCCCAAGCCCCCGACAGTCTTAGCCTGACCACGAGCGGTTCAGAAAAAAGGCAAGTGAGGGCGGTTACCCACTCCCTAGAACTCACCCTGCGCATGGTTGGCGCGGAAGAGTCTCGAACGCTTAATCAGCAATTTAGAGGTAAAGACTCACCAACCAATGTGCTTACCTTTGGCTACGAGCCGCTTCCAACGGCATCGGCCGATCTTGTCCTCTGCCTGCCTGTGCTCATCGAGGAGGCCCAGCAGCAAGGCAAAGATGTTAGCATTCACTTTCTTCACATGGCCCTACATGGTGCCCTTCATGCCCTTGGCCATGACCACCAGGCCGAGGCCGAGGCCCTGGCCATGGAAGACCTTGAACGCACCCTATTGGCAAGGCTAGGCATCGCCGACCCCTACGCCGCAGGCTAAGCTGTGGCAAACTAGCTATGTGTTCCACTTCCATGCCCCTGCATGTCCGAACCCGACCCTAGGCCCTCTGGCCTGAGTCAAACCTTCAAACGGCTCACCGACCGGCTTTTTGGCCGGACCGATGAAAAAGAGGAGCTGATCGAGCAGCTTCGCGAGGCCCAAGCCCATTCCGTCATTGACGCCGATGCTGTGTCCATGATGGAAGGTGTGCTGCAGGTGGCCGACTTGGCCGTACGCGATCTCATGATTCCTCGTGGACAAATGGATGTGCTCGACATCAATGAGCCGCTTGACACGCTTTTGCCCCAGGTGATTGAAGCTGCGCACTCGCGCTTTCCAGTGACCGACGGCAGCAAAGACAACATTATTGGGATTCTTCTGGCCAAGGACCTTTTAAGGGTGCTGGCCAACGACGAAAAAGACATTCGTGGCCTTTTACGTCCGGCTGTTTTTGTGCCGGAATCGAAGCGGCTGAATGTCTTGTTGCGCGACTTCCGTAACAACCGTAACCACATTGCCATTGTTGTAGATGAATACGGCGGGGTTGCCGGGCTTATTACGATTGAAGACGTGCTTGAGCAGATCGTGGGTGACATTGAAGACGAGCACGATACCGACGAGGAAGAGGACAACATTCTTGCGCTTGACCATGCGCCCGGCCAGTTTCGTGTTCGGGCACTCACGCCGCTTGAGCAGTTCAATGAGTTCTTTGAATGCCAGCTTGACCTGGAGGCAGCCGACACCATCGGTGGGCTGGTCACAGACCACCTGGGCCGTGTTCCGCATCGCGACGAACTCGTCAAGGCCTTTGGTTTTGAATTTGAAGTTCAGCGTGCGGACGCACGCATGGCCCACGTGCTGCTGGTTCGCCGTCTGGAAGTTCCAGAGTCTGAGCCAAGTCACGAGCCCGAAGGCCGTTGACCGGCCTGTCGACACCGCAACTTCCTGGCTGGCTGGCAAGCCTTGCTGTCTTGGTTTTTCTGGCTGTTCTTATTCGTCTCTGGTGGAGCCCGCAACGCCATGCTCCCTGGCTAGCCACAGGTCTTTTACTGCTCTTTAACCTGGTTGGCTTTCACTGGATTTTCACAAGCCTGCATGTCTACGGGCTGATGGCCGCACCCATTGCAGGCACAGCCACCCTGCTGCTTGCCCTTTACGTAAGCCTTTTCACCCTGGGCGCAGGCCTGGTTATACGGCGCTACAGGCTTCGACCGCTCGCCGTCGCCTGCGTCATCACCCTGGCCGAGCTCTTACGAGGCTATTTATTCACAGGCTTTCCCTGGCTGAACTGGGGCTACCTGCAGGTCGATAGTCTGCTTGCGGGCTTTGCTCCGGTGTTTGGAGTTTATGGTCTGGTGTTTCTGGCGGCCCTTTGCGCGGCATGGCTTGCCCGGCTTAAACCCGGCCCGGCCCTTGCCGTGCTTAGCCTGCACCTGGCAGGCGGCGTAGGTCTTGGTATTCACTGGACACAGCCCCTCGGCGAGCCCTTGCGCTTGGCCCTTATTCAGCCAAGCATTGATCAACAAATGAAGTTTGACCCTGCCCATGCAAAGGCCACCGAGCGCAGCCTGCTTGAGCTGCTTGCCGTTGCAACCCCGGTGTCGGGAGGCCAGCCCATAGCAGCCGACCTGGTGGTTCTGCCCGAAACCGCCTTTATTACTACCTGGCAGCAACTGAACCCCGAAACACGCGAACTGCTGCAACGTCTTGTCGATCGCAGTGGCGTGGCGCTCATTACCGGACTTCCTTTGCAGGATACCCGGGGCTGGTCGAACTCGGCCATCGCCCTTCAGCCCGGGGACAACAGCCAATGGACCTACCGCTACGACAAGCATCACCTTGTGCCCTTTGGTGAATTCATTCCCTGGGGCTTTCAGTGGTTTGTTGATTTAATGCAAATGCCCCTGGGCAGCTTTCGCTCCGGTGATCTGGCTCAACCTGCCTTCCTCATTCAAGACCAGGCCATTGGCCTGAACATTTGTTTTGAAGACCTGTTTGGCGAAGAGTTGATTGCAGCCCTGCAAGACGGGCGGCCCGCGAGCCAGCAGCCCAGCATCTGGCTAAACCTAAGTAACCTGGCCTGGTTTGGCGACTCCATTGCCTTGCAGCAACATTTAAATGTCGGGCGTATGCGCAGCCTTGAGACCGGCAGGCCCATGCTACGCGCCACCAACACGGGGCTCACCGCCATTGTGGACGCCAAGGGCCGCGTGCAAGAAAGCCTAGCCAGCCAAGCGCCCAACATTTTGCTTGGCCAGGTGCAGGGCATGACGGGGGACACACCTTTTAATCGATGGGGCAATGCGGCCCTTCTGGTTCTGGTGTTGCTTGCCGGATTGGCGTCATGGCGTCAGGCGCGCCGTCGGCAGCACGACGCGGCCCGTTAGAATGGAGGGTTATGACCACACCTCTTTTCCAAGACGTTATTCTCACCCTGCAGCAGTTCTGGGCTAGGCAAGGGTGCGCCCTCTTACAGCCCATCGACCTTGAGGTCGGTGCAGGTACCTCGCACACCGCCACCTTTTTGCGTGCCCTTGGCCCCGAGCCCTGGCGAGCCGCCTATGTTCAGCCCTCGCGGCGCCCCAAGGATGGCCGGTATGGTGAGAACCCCAACAGGCTTCAGCATTACTACCAGTTTCAGGTGGTCTTAAAGCCCTCGCCAAGCAACATTCTTGATCTCTACCTGCAGTCCTTGCAGGCCCTGGGCATTGACCCCAAGGTGCATGACATTCGGTTTGTGGAAGACGACTGGGAGAACCCTACCCTTGGCGCATGGGGTCTTGGCTGGGAGGTCTGGCTCAACGGCATGGAGGTGACACAGTTCACCTACTTTCAGCAGGTGGGCGGCATTGACTGCCAGCCCATTACCGGCGAAATCACCTACGGGCTTGAGCGTCTGGCCATGTACCTGC
>JAURCW010000012.1 GCA_030828265.1 Burkholderiales bacterium
CCCGCTGCGATACGTTACCGCGATCGGGCCGGTTTTACGGTTAGTGCTGGTTTTAACGGTTTTCAACATATCAAATTCTCCTCTATTGATTGAACGCGAACTATACAACAAGCTCGGCAGAGTCGGCAACAGGGTCGGCAGAGGGATAACCCGAACGCCTCCAATTATTCCAAGCCTTGTATATTTCAGCATCGATCGGCTCAGCTTCAATTGACCACATGGTCGCCATATCGCGGCAAGCTGCCATACGGGCAAGAGCGCAAGTATTCAGCAGCTCCGCATACAAGCTGCCGCGCACGTTAGGCAGGCACATGCGCGAAGCGCCGCGAATGGTAGCGTATCCCTTAGGGTTGCCAACCCGACACTTAAAAGCGTCGCGAATGAAATAAGCCGCCGGATAGGCTTGCCCTCTAAATTTAATGGTGAACGGTTTCATCTGCTTTCTCCTCTATCTGCCACAATCGGCCGAGCCAGTATATCACTGTACAGTTAGGGTACAACTAGGGAAAACCCTAATTCTTTGGCCAATTCTCCCCACTGCATACCACGCGCAGCCCAAGCTTTAGTCGGGGTTTTCATTAGCCCAACTGAGAGCAGCGAGGGCGCATCGGTACCGGGATATAAATAAACAACAGAATCGAGCTCATGCTTGATCAGGAAAAAACAAGGTCGGCCAGCACTACCATGCCGAACCATAAAGGCCACCTGATGGGGCCGCACACGCACCTTTTTACCACGGGGCACAACCTTTAATTCCACCATAGCCCAAGCATTGCCAACGCCAACAAGCATATCCGGTATGCCTAGGTTCACCCGGTTTTCGATACGCTCCGTCTCGCAGCCAACAGTCTTGAGCCCTTCCCGAACCCAAGCCGCAAACCTAGTCTCCGGTTTTGCCGCCATCGTCGGTCATCTCGAAAATATCAGGCGGGGGGTCAGGCACCCCGGGATCAAAAGCAGGGTCTTTTTCACGGTCCACCGAATCGATCACGGTGCCCGTATCAGCGTCAATTAAAGCAGTAGGTGGTGGGCCACCATACAAAGCCTTCAATTCGTCCAGCTTACGCTGCACTTCCTCTTTGCTCATTGAATCGATCGTGCCGTGCCTAATTTCCTTACGGTCCACGTAGATGGTGCCAAGAGCCTGCCCACGGCGATACTCTGCCTGCACCGCAGCAGCCCATGCACCAGCATCCATCGCCTTATCGCGGATAATCTGCAAATCACGCATGTGACGCTCGTAACTGGTGTTGTACTTAGACGCCAGCTCGGCCCGATAAGCTTGGATCGCAGCGACAACATGGGGATATTCTTTAGGGTTTGTAAGCTTCCACGCCATGACCGAAGCGCTGGTCTCCTTATACCCAGCTCGGATAGCGGCTTCCTTCAAAGTCACCTTCCCGTCTCCAGAGACATACTCCTGCACAAACTTCCATTCCTTAGCGTTCAGGACTTTTTGTTTGCGCAGCGGCTTGACTTCAGAAGCTAGCCGCTTGGTCGCCTTAGCAGGGATTACAGGGGGCACGTTCCATACGTCGCGTTTAGTCATGACACCCTCCACAATCGCCAGCCCTCAGAGACTCTCCGCAGCTTAAACACCCATTCAGGCTTGTGGTTCTGCATATAGCGTATTGAAGCCACGCGAGCAGCATTGGCTCGGCGTTGGTCGGGCAAGAAAAAACTATCCCCCGGCTCCATCTCGCCAAAGGGATAAGTGACTCTATCGGCGGGAAACTGCACATTCGATTCGATGTGTATTTCCTGTGCTTCCAATGTATCCATGGTACGCATTGTAACCGAGGGCCAAGCCCTTGTGCAAGGTCCTATAGAACTTTTTCCAGAAAAAAACAAAAAGTAAAACTTTAGAACAAGTTACTGGGACATCCCAGAAAATTACGTCTGATTACACCTGTATTACGTCTGTCAATGTCAGTAACTCCTTGATTTCATTCACTTATTACGTCTATTACGTCTATTACGTCTATTTTCAAAAAAATAAAAAATTTTTTTATTTTTTCTGGCAGAATCCTATATAAACCCCTGTTTTTATGCAAAACCTAGGGTAAACCCCTATGTTTTTTAACAGTTGTTGCACGTATAGTAACGGTTGTAGCAGTTGTACGCCTAGAAAGGATAGCTCCATGTCTTCTGACCAACAATTTGACGTTGCATACATTTCACTTACTTTGCCCTGCGCCGTGGTCCATGATCCTCGCACCGATCAACATGGCTCATGGCGCATTAAGTCGGTTCGGCTGATGAATCCGAACTATCCTGCTGACGTAGTTGACATTACGAAGTGTTTGAGCGAGGATGATTGGCACGAGGTCGATAGGCAGTTGGATCTATGGGCTGATTTACCTACTACTGGGGAGCTAGATGTTTGATCCTACGCGGCAAGAAGATCAGGATTTTTTGGAGCAATCGTTGGTGAATGCTGGTGTTTTGCTTCAGCTTTGTGAGTGTGAATTTGAGGGGGATTGGAAGGCGGCTTTGGGTGGGTTGATGGTATCCACGGCTGCGGTGGCGAAGACGCTGGAGGTGGATTTACATACTTTGTTGGGTGCGGTGATGACGGCGTACCGGGCCACCAAGATTGAGTATGAGGACGATGCCGAGGATGGCGAGGAGGATGAGTATGAGGACACCGAGTAATCGTGAGAGCCAGTTGACGGTGCAGCTTACCTTTAGACACGCTGATTTGACGCCGTTTTGGTATGGCTGGGATGGTCGTGCTTTTTTGTGTTTCTTGGAGCGTGATGATGGGGACGATATTGAGTATCATCTCAGGCACGTTTATTGTGGCAATGTAGATATTTTCGGGGTCCTTGGTGAGTGGGCCGTGAGCAGAATTGAGAGGGCGTGTTATATGGATCGGGAAGGCGTTTTGAAGCCTGAAGAGGGTGGTTGGAATGCGGTGGCCGAGGGTGGTCTTTGATGGGGGTGGTACGTGTTTATCAAACCATTGATGAAGTGTTTGAAGATTACAGGCTATGCCCTGATTGCATTTTTAGCTACGATCTGCTAACTGTAGTTGACAATGACTGTGAGATCCGTCATACTAAGGGCTGTTTGATACGTGATGACCGTGAGAACGCGGAGCCGTTTGACGAGTCGGATTGTTGTGGTTTAGGGGCTGAGGTTCCTGAGGGGCCGAAGCTACATTAGTAGCAAGACGCTACGTTTTTGAGAGAGGAGAAAGGGATGAGTAAGGTGTGTAGCAAATGCGGCGAAAGCAAACCAATCGAGGCGTTTGGTAAAAACAGAACAACGACAGATGGGCTGGCTAAGTGGTGTAAAACGTGTAAAAAAGAGAAAGACAAACAGTACTACATAAAAAACAGAGAAAAAATAAAAGAGTACAAAAAAGAGAAAGACAAACAGAACTACATAAAAAACATAGAAAAAATAAAAGAGTACAGAATGAAAAACAAAGAAAAGCTTTTGGAGCGGAAGCGCAAATGGTACAAAGCAAACAAAGAAAAAGTAAAGGCATTCTTCAAAGAATGGCTTAAAAACAACCCCGATAAGCACCGGCACAACGTAGCCCTGCGACGTGCTGCAAAGATGCAACGAACCCCGTGCTGGCTTACCAAAAATGACAAGGCGTTGATTCAACGCAAATACACGCTTGCACAGAAGAAAACAGAATCAACAGGCGAAATGTGGGTCGTTGACCACATACTTCCGTTGCGCGGCGAGTTGGTATCAGGATTTCATGTGCCATCAAACCTGCGCGTGATAAAGCACACAATAAACGCACGGAAATCAAACAAGTTTGTTCCAGTTTAATCGAGAGGAGAAAGTGATGAGTAGACCTGAGCCGGTGTTCTTGGTCCAAGATATTTGGACGTTGCACAGTGAGCGGTATTGCGAGGAGTGTCCTTATCGCCAAACGCACATTAGCTTTGTGCCGTATGGCGAGGGGTCCACTGAGCTGGTGGAGGAGACTTGTGCTTTGTTAAACGATGTCAACATCCCTGAGACAGAGTGTCTTGCGTGGGAGGATTGGCACAAAGATGAGGAGATTGATGATGCAGAGTAAATTTTTGATTAGTGATGAAGAGGTAATGGTTCTTGCGCGTAAGTGCGGGATCGCTGACCACATAGAGCCGGGGGGCACGGACGACGATATTTTGGAGTTCGCTGCGTCGCTGGAGGAGATGATCAAAATGCGGATGATGCAGATCCGTGAGCCGTTGTTCAGAAGGGGTGATTGATACGTGTCGATGAAACGGAGAAACGTAAGCATGATTGAACCCTACGTACCCAAAGTTGACCCACGAGGTATCTACGCCCGTGCCGCCCACGTTGGTGGGCTAGGCTGGATGCTTAAAGACGCCGCGCACTACGAAGCCCTGATACGGTTGGTGGACTATGTGCGTGAGTATGAAAGAAAAAATGTAACAGGAGAAGATGATGACGGAAGGTGTTAGAAAAAAACAAAACAGAATGATAAAGATGGGGGCGATCAGCTACGCCAAGCTGATTAAAGCCATGATGACGGGAGACAAAACCTGCCAAGAGTTGGCTGATATTACGGGTTTGCACTATGTAACCGTGCTGCAATATACGCGAGAATTGCACAGGGAAGGGGCCGCGCACATTGTGATGTGGGGCCAAGACAGAATGCAGAGAGATTCCTTGAAGATTTATAAACTAGGCACCGGCTTTGATGCCAAGCGTTTCCGCTTGTCGGATCGTGAGCGCCAACGCCGGTACCGCGCACGACAAAAGATGGGGATTGTCAATGAAAGAAAAGCAGCCTGAACCCTTGGGCCGTGGTCCGAGTACCATTGAGGCTTTTGAAGAACTTTTGCGCTGGATACTGACTAGCATACGGCTTATCTTGGCGGTTGGTATCTTTGCTTTTTGTGCTGGTTATTTGTATCAAATTGGAGGACATTGGCTTTGACAAATCTTAGTGCGGCATTTTTCCCTTGCCCTGAATGCGGCAAGCTAGCTAAATGCTTAGAGGTGCGCAAGCGCGCAAGCGGTGAGGATACGTGGAAGTACCGGAGGTACGAGTGCTCCAGTGAGCATAAGTTTTCTACGGCAGAACATACTTACCAGCCCGTGCGTGGGCATAAGAAAAACTTGATTCAGTTTCGAGAGGAGATAGGCGATGCCGACTGATGAGGAATTCAGGGAGTTGGATTTACTTTTAGGAGATGCAAGAAATGAAAACAGAGTCTTACGACACCGACTGGATAAAGCCTTGGATGAAGCCGTGCGACTACGACAAGTCTTGGAAGGCATCCTCGCCTTATCCTACCAATCCATTTATCCGAGTCAATCCCAAGGAGCTGGTGAAGGCCCACCGAATGTGGGAGAAGCAGCAACAGAAATTGGAGCAGACTAAAGCGGACAATCAGTTTTGGGAGCAATTGGGCACAAGCCCGTTTTAAAGGAGAAAGAAATGATGGTTAGACAAAAACGTAGGAGCCTTGGTGCGCGGATGGCGATCCAGTATTTTATGGACTACCCTGATGCCCCTTGTAGCGTAGGAGCTAAGAAATTTAGCATTGCAAATTCAACCGCGTGGCATGCCCGCAAGGAGGCTAGGAAGATGGCGAAGAAGAAACCGGCGGCTAAGAAAACATCGTCCGTGACGATTGGGCCTGAGGTAACCAAGCTTTTGCGGGAATATCATTCGCAGAAGCCTGTGCCTGTAGAAGTTCTGCAAGAGGACGATATGGTGAACAATCCGCCGCATTACCAGCTCATGCCGGGGGTGGAGGTTTACGATGTGCTTCAGGCCTTGGCTAAAAAAGGCACGGCCCTTGGCATTGACAACGAAACATGGCGTAACTATGACCGGGGGGCGGAGTATTTGCTGCGGATGTGGGAAAAGAACGGTTATCAAGATTTATGCAAGTCGCTTTGGTATTTACACGCCCTGCGTAAAATCATGCGCAACAAAATCAAAGCTACTTAGCCTCACCCCAGTTCGGTCCGACTTCTACGTCGCACCGGCTGGGCACCTCCAGCTCAACAGCTTGAGCCATTATCTTAGACGCCTCAATGGCGTCTTCTTTTTTGTCCACGCTGATCACCACCTCATCATGCACCTGCAGCAGGACGCGGTAGCCAGCTCGGTGCAGCTCCAGCATGGCTTTCTTGGTCTGGTCTGCAGCCGAGCCTTGGATGAGGCGGTTTAAGCCTTTGTAGGTCATGGCGCGCTTGATCCGTGGTCCGTATTTCGCGGCGGCTTCTTCGTAAGGCAGAGCCTTATTCAGCCCCCATTGCATGGGCTCCCACAGCGGGAAGCGGCATTTACGGCCCAGCAGAGTGCGGATGGCACCACCGGAGGCAGGATGCTCAATACGGCGCATAACGGCGTTTACGGTGCCTTTGAGGAAAGGCACTTTAGTGTGGAAGGTCTGGATGAGCTCCCCGGCTTCTTCAAGGTCTAAGTCCAGCTGGGCGGCAAGCTTGGCTTTGCCCATGCCGTACATTAGTCCAAGGCCGATTGTTTTCGCCTGTTTTCTACCGATTCCTGCCATATCCGCGACCATTTGGTGGAAGTCTGTATCAGGGTTTTCCCTATAGGCTTCGACCATTTCGTGGGATCCGGGGAGGTCAAGTAGCGAAGAGTAGTGAACCAGAAGTCTGGGTTCTTGCGATGAAAAGTCATTTGATGCCCAAATTTGCCCCTCTTCTGGCAGGAACAGGCCGCGAACCATCGGGCCTATGATCTCGTGCCGAGCGGGGACTTGCTGTAGGTTAGGGTTGGCCATGGACAAACGTCCAGTAACCGTGCCACCATCGTCGGAGCGCATCTGATTGATGTGTGGATGGATGCGACCGGTCTTGGAGCTAAACCCCAAGTAAGGTTGGAGAAAGGTGCTATGAGTCTTGTTGGTCTCACGAGCCTCCAAGATCATTTTAGCAATGGGATGCTGGCATGCCTCTAGGAAGCTCTTGGTGAAGCTAGGAGCGCCTTTTTCGGTCCGGGCATAGGGTAGGCCTAGGGAGTCGAAGGCGTTGGCTATGCTGGCCGCTGCCCAGATGTCCACATCTTTCCCTGCCAAGGCTTTCATTTCCTTAGCGATGGATTTTTCTCGGGTTTTTAGGTTACCTATAAGCTGCTCGGCCTTGTTCATATCCAGCCGTATTCCTTGGCGGGTGATGTCCAGCAGCACCGGCAGCAGGTCCGTCTCCAGCTCAAAGATGGATTCGACCTCCTCCTTGACCAGCAGGGGCTTGAAATGGTGCCAAAGCTTCAGGGTCAGGGCTGCGTCTTGCTCGGCGTAGGCCCCGACATACATCGCGGGGAGCTTCCACAGCTCCTTTTTGGGGTGTACGTTGAACTCTGCAGCGGCCTGCTTCAGGCCCTGCTCGGACTTGACTTCTTTGAGATAGTCAAAACCTAGGGCGTTTAGGCTGAAACTGAAACGGTTTTCATCCAACAGCGGAGCCGCGAGCATGGTGTCATACACCCTGCCGTTGACCTTGAAGCCCGAGGCTTGCAGCCAACCCATATCGTATGCAGCATTGTGCATGATTTTGTCAGCATTGGTGGCTAAAACATCGGCCATCCAGCGCTCGACACGGCCTTTATCTAGGTTCCCGCCACCGCCGTGGGCCACGGGGAAATAGCCGCTCCAACCGTCCACAGCCACTGCATAGCCGACTATGTAGCCGTCGTTACGGGGCCAGCCCGGGCCCATGCTTTCCATATTCGGATCGCAGGTTTCAAGGTCAATGGCGATTTCTGTAGCGGTACTGAGGTTGGGAAAAACGTCCGGTGCGACCCACTCAGAGGGGGTAGCAAACATCGGGGTGGTCATATAACAAAGCCTTTCTCTACGCGCTGGGGTAGCACTAGGTGCAACGCTTGCTTAGCGCGGGTAATGCCAACATAAAACAGCCGGTTGGCGGTATCAGGGTTTTGGGAAGCCTCAAGGGAAAACTTAGGGCTGGTGTCAAGCAGCAACAAAACATTATCCGCTTCCCCGCCCTTTGCCGCGTGGATCGTGGATAGCCGGATTCTGGCTTGGTCCGTGATCCGTGTGCCTCGGCGCAAGATACTAACCAAGTAGGTTTTCTTATCGTCAGAAAGCTTTTCTAACGCCTCATGCCAAATGGTATCTACCTGCAGCCCGTGGTGCTCTTTGAGTTCCTCCATGACGTAGGACTTGTCGGGGTCACCTGATTTGAAGGTTTTATGCCCGCGAGCTACGCCGTCAGGGCCAAGCAGGCGGTAGATGGTTTTGACGCTTTCGTAACTGATAGGCATGCCTTTGCGCAGCCGCTCCCAATCCTGCACCGAGCGGATGATGCTAGGGCTGATGGAGCTGACGCCGTTGCGCTCAAACAGTATGCCGTTAGACTTCAGCCATTCATGGATGGGATTGAGCATGTAATTGGTGGTTGCCATGATGAGCCATTGCCCCTCATTTATCGCAACATCCTCAAAGCGGCGGTAACTCTGCACAGAGCCTTCAAACTCCCGGGCTTTCCATTCTTTGGGTTGGCGCTCTTTGACGCGCTGGATGATTTGGTTGGCGAGGCGGTGGACGGCGGCGGGGACGCGGTAGCTCTGCTCCAGCACATGCACTTCCCCAGCAAAGCCTAAGAAGCTGCCAACATCTGCCCCGGCCCAAGTAAAAATGGCTTGGTCATCATCCCCGGCAATCCATACACGCTTTGCCCGTAATGTCAACTCCTCCACCATCTGCCATTGCAGTCTAGACAAATCCTGAGCTTCGTCTATGATAAGTACGTCGAGTTCGGGCAGATTGTGAGGCTCAGCAACAATGCGTTCCAACATGTCCGTAAAGTCGAGCAAATTCCTAGCCGATTTATAGTGACGATAACTTCGCTCGATGTACTCAAAATGGTGCCAATCTATTGACAAATTGGATTGGTTATAGTGTTTTTTGAGGTCTAAACCCTTAATACGCGCGATATTTATCTCATTAAGTATTGGGCTATCCGGTTTAGCTATGGCTACCTCCTCATCCATAGCAATCTTTAAATCCAGCCCAGCCTGACTGGCAAACTCCCGATAATGCTCGGCGTTCATGATGTCTTCTGCCCGCACGGCTAAGCATTGGAAGGCCAAGCTGTGCAGCGTTCTGAAGTAGGGGAAGTCCGTCTTGGCGTCAAGGTGAGGGAACTTCTGCATCGCCCGTTCTTTGGCTTCGTTGGCTGCTTTGCGGGTAAAGGCAAAGTAACCAATCTTACGTGACGATACGTCCGCAGCCAGCTCCTCCTCGACCTTGTTGAGCAAGAACGTGGTCTTGCCCGCGCCGGGTGGACCGAAGACTTTATTAATCTTGTTCAAACTCATAACTCCAATGCGGCTCAAGCCAGACGATGATGGGAGTTGCAGGGCCTAAATAGCCGCCCTCACAGTTGTAGGCAATGTGGTCCAAGGCATCCTCTTGGCTGCTGCCCTCCGCCATCATTAGCTCGACCATTTTGTCGCCGCTGTAAACCAGCACCTTTTCGCCATCATCGCGCCAATGGTTGGTTGTGATGCCAATCACCGCATCGTCATAGCCGTCAAATTTAATCATGGATAGTCACCTCTGCTTCTGTTGATGGTCTTCAAAACGGCGACCCTCCGACAAGGCGAACTGTTGGTGTATCAAACGAGCTATCCTGTTTCTGGAAGCTTGGGATGCGCCAGCAGCGCGTGGTGCGCCTTTTAATCATCATGGGTATCGGCTCGCCGCCCATGTCCCGCAGGCGCTGTGCCATACGTGGTGCGCTTAGCCCTTGGAAATTGTTGCGCTTGAGGTGGCTTTCAACGTCTTTCATACGGAAATACGTCATGCCGTCCTCTTCGTTGCGCCACGGTCTGCCCAGCAGAATTTCATCCTTTTCCATGGCCTGCTGCATGTGCGTGGTGAATTCTTCTAGCAGGTCAGTAAAGCGCCCGACAAGGCTGGTGTCCTCTGACGCCTCGTTGATGGCCTCGGTTTCCACCATCTCTTTGAGCAGCGCGTTCAGCAGGTTTTCCCAATCCTGTTTACGCAGGGTCGGGGGCAGAAGATTCAGCATCTCCATGCATGCTTTTTGGAAAATGGTTTGGTTGTGCAGCGCCTCTGTTTCTAGCTCAATACGCCTGCCGTTTACGTCAAGAAACCATAGCGGCGGATCAGAATTGTATTTGGATAGCGACGAGAGTAAAGGCGCGTCTGGCCCTTGGGCCCCGATCCCAAACTTCCGAGTCCTGCATAGTCCGGAGTTGCAGAAGTTGGATAAGGGTATGTCTTTGCACTTGTACTGGTAATCTTTTTTACCCGCTTGTTTAATAACGATCTGGACCTCGTTATTTGGCAAAGGTGGTGAAATGTACTTAAAGTTGTACTCCGCAACCTTATCTTCCCATGCAGATGGGAAAGCCCTCTTAAGAAAGATACTAAGTGCGAACAGCCCGTTGTTGCGAGTTCCCTCTGGAAATCCTTGAGCGCACAGGGCTTGCAGGCACGGTGGCCCATCTTTAACCGGGTTTTCTGCTGGCTCCGGGACCTTTGGAGCTTCAAGCGGCCCTTCTTGGGCATTAGCTTCATATAGGTCGAAAAACTCCGCCAGAGTCGCTGCTTTTCCGTCCGGCTTAAAAGCGTACCTCGTGCCATTGTCTCCTCCAAAGTACGGTAGGTTTAAGAAGTTGCCCGTATCCCCACGGTCCACCAAAATTTCGGCTTGCTTAGGGAATATCTCGCGCCCAGCCTCACCAAGCAGCCCCGCAACTCCGCGCAGGTACTCTTGCATATCGCCAGCAGGCACGGGCGATTTGGTGAACGCAAAAACGTGTGCGCCACCCGACTTGCTTCGGCATACCACCAAGGGTAGCCCAAGCGATTGAATTTTTTCTACCAGACCCGCGTGGTCCAGCGGGTACTGATCAATATCGATACAGCCCCAAATACAGGTGTTATCAGCGCGAATAGGAATAATGCCCAAAGATGGCTCAACCCCATCCAAATGCTTGACCCACAATTCATCTGTTGGCGGCTCCCTAACCACTTTGGCCTTGCCGACCTGTTTGCCGTCTTGGCGGTTTTTATCGATGACATAGGTTCCATAAGCAATATCTAATCCGCTGAAAATCTCCTGAAACTTTTCTACCTCGGTCATTTTCTCTCTCAGGCAAGAAGGGGGGCGTAGGCCCCCCTGTGATTAGAACGGGACGCTAGAAGTGTCCTCTACTACGGTGTCACCCTCATGCTTCACCTTTACCTCACCAGCGGTGATTTGGGAGGCAAACTGCTTAGCCGCTTGGTACACGTTCATGTCCTCAATTGAGCCAATACGCTCAACTTCCCAACCAAACCACTTGCCTTTGTCGTTCGACTCGGCTTGGGTAGTCAGGCGGTACATTTGCGAGTACATCGCCGGGGTGAATGGGCCGTTCTTGCCCATCAGCTTGACGGTCTGCATCATGCTATTCCACTTACGCGATTTTTTCAATTGCGTAGACTTCATAACAATCAAGGCAGGCTCGGGCATGCCATCGTCATTAATCAGCATCACGTAGTGATTGGCTGTGTTTTCGATGTAATTCCCGTTGTCGAGGTAATCCTTGTTGTCCCCCGGCTCACGGTGGGTACGACTCAGGATATCCGACGTAGCCGGATAAATCTGGATCGGCGCACCAGAGCCACTCCCGCGAGGGGCCCACTCAATGTACTGGCGTACATAGGCGCAAGGGATGACCGTGATGCCCTTTTTGCCATCGTACAACTGCCCTGACACCGAGTTCAGGATCATGCCCGGACGGGCATTTTCATTCTCCGACACCTCAGGGGAGGTGGTGGTCAAGAGGCGCAGAAACGGCAGGGCGAAATCGTCCTGCTGCATGCCCTCAAAACCAGAGGCGGCGTCCGCCTCAAAGTCGGATGCCAACGCCACCGCAGTGGTCTCTTTTGTCGCTACTTCAGTTTTAGCCATGGTTCATGGTCCTTTTTTCATGCAGATTTAATGGTCGCCTTTTGGCCGATATACGCACCAAAAAGCTCGGTGGGGAACTCGCTTCCGCGCTCCACCTGCTCGCGAACCCAAGCCTTTAGGGTTTGGGGTTCGATCCTTTGCGCTTGCTGCACCGGATAGTTTTGCTCACGCAAGAGATCTATTAAGGCCTCAGCTAGTTGATCTTCACCACGACCAAATTGCACAGAGACCATGTTCTTAATGATGTCGTCAAAACCATTGCCACGCAGCCACTCATAAGCCTCAGCCCGGTTCTCTTCCTTAATGCTGGCGCTGTAGAACGGCTTAACGTCAATCTGGCTACCGTCAGCCATCTTGAACGACTTCATGCCAAGCTCGGCAAGCATAGCGGGAATGGTGTCTTCTAACAGCTTACGCTGCTGGTCCTTGCGTTCCTTGACTACCTCTTCTAAATCCGCTATTTCTTTCTCAAGTTGCTTGGCTCGCTTAGCCAGTTTGCCGACTGAATCTAGGTCATCGTTGTTGACCTGTAACGCACCGGCATCTTGCTCAAACATCTCATTGATGTTACTCATCTCGCTCTCCTCTCTCAGTAATGTCAATTCGCACGGGGATGTAAACATGCTCCCGGCGATCCCACTTTAACACACTATAGCGCCCGCCATTGTAGGCAGCAACTATAGAACATACAACCCCGATTGCAGCGGGGTCTCCTGTCAGCAACACGTAATCTTTATCGGTGAAGTCCCGAAGCTTCCTACGCAAGTTGCGGATGGTTGGCGCTGTCGAAAAAGCAATCTGATGATTGGACGGCAGCAGCGGTTTAATTTCCCCAAACTTCATCGCCCCTGCGATATCGTGATTGGGCATGGATTGAACTACATACACGGTTGACATGACTCTCCTTTCTTGAACCGAGCAATCAGTGTATACTAGTTTTTCGGGCCGCGTCAAGCGGTTTGCAACATAGCGAAAGAGAGATATGGATTCAACAACCTTTTTGACAAAGTACCCTTATAAAAATCAACCATTTACGCACCAAGCAGCGTATTTGCAGAGGTTTTGGGAAGAGCCGCATGCCGCCCTTTTTGCTGAAATGGGTACTGGCAAAAGCTTCATGCTCATCAACAACGCCGCCATGCTTTGGGACAAGGGCAAGATTAACGCCATGCTGATTGTCGCGCCCAAAGGCGTGTACAGGAACTGGTACAAGTCTGAGCTGCCAAAGCATATGCCTGACCATGTGCCGTACGCCATGGCCTGTTGGACGCCGTCCCCGCGCAAGGCTGAAAAGCAGGCGATGGAGGAGATGA
>JAURCW010000100.1 GCA_030828265.1 Burkholderiales bacterium
CAGAATGACCCCTGAAGACTATTGGCCAACCCACAAGCCCATTAACCAGATTCTGGTTTTTACGCTGCTCTTTCCCCTTCTCATTGGGCTTATGGTGCTCGCCTTTCTGTTTCCGAAAGTCTTTCTTTCGATGGACGTTATTGCCTTCATGTTCATGATGGCCACCATTACCATTGCCGTGGTTATCGCCAAGCCCGGGCTCTTGGTGCCGAAGCGTCGGCGTAAGGGGCAGCAGCCAAGGCCCCCTGCTCTTAAGATACTGCCTGGCCCTAAAATTATTGTGAACCGTGGTGAGCTCCAAAAGACCTCCCCTTTGTTATTGGGTTTTCTTAATCAAGCTGGAAAAGCGCCTTCCCGTCCCGGGTTTGAACTTGTTCTTCATGAAGACCACCCCCTCACCCCTGCGGAGTACGACGACATGCCTCATCACCAGCGGGCAATAGCCACCCAGCCCCAGAAAAAAGAGCCCAACATGCGCGTCATCTGGGCGCTTCTTGGCATTAGCTTTTTGTTTATTTTTTCCGCCTGGGTTTACTCCATGCTTCCCGCGAAATTCGCATCCTCGGCGCCTGCCCAATTGTTTGCCCTTGCCGTTCTGTGCTCGGGCCTGTTTGCTGCCGCCTGGGTTGCTGTTGTGCCGGCTCCTGAGCAGCGACATAAAGCTCGGCAGGCCGCTGGCGTTGCCAAAGAGGCTGCAAAAGAAGTGAAAGAAGTTCATGCCAAGGTGGAGGCCGCCGTGGTTCAGGTGGATGACGCTGTGAAGGAGGCCCATGCGGCTGCCGAGCGCGGTGACCCCGAGGCAGCCTTAGCTGCTGCCGAGAAGGCGCTTGCCTTTGCCAAAGAGGCCAATAGCGCGGCAGAGGTTGCCGAGCTTAAGGCAAGGCTTGCGCCAAAGGTGAAGGCTGCTCAAAAGGCCGCCAAAGAGGCCCGAGCTCGTGCCGACAAGGCCGATCGCGACGCGCGTTACGCCAAGGTTGCCGCCGTAAAAGCCCTTAACCGGTTTGAGAAAGAGCAAGAAGCCCAGGCCCTCGCCTACGAGCAAGAGTTCGGTGCGGAAGAAGAGGTTGTCGAGATTGAAGAGGGCGAATCGCTTGAGGAAGTTAGGAACCGCCTGAAGCCCAAGAAGCCCAAGGTGCCCATGGAGCTCTTGACCTCGGCGAACACCTACGACGACAAAGTTGCCCTCATTCGCTTCCTTGTTACTGAAGACTCTGGTCGTGTGATGAAGGCCTTCCAGGCCCTGGTGAAGCCCTCTTGATCTGCAGGCTATACTCCGCATTGCGTTGCTACCGCGGGCGTCGTTCAATGGCAGGACCTGAGCTTCCCATGCTCAAGACGTGGGTTCGATTCCCATCGCCCGCTCCAGTTTCCGGAGTAGTTGGTGTGTTGATTGGCCTGGCCTTCGGCACAAGTGCGGCGCTGGCTCAGCTACCCGGTATGGAAGAGGAAAAGCCCAATTGCCTGGTCAGCGAGTTCCGTGCGCTTGCCCTCTCCTCCATTGAGACCAAACGGGCCGAGGCCGCCAAGGGCTGGATTCTTGGCAAAGGAAAAGACTGCTCGCTTGATCGGCTGCTGATTCTGCGAAACAACCGCAACCAGTGGCTTGGCCATGCCGACTCCGCCGAGCTTGCCGGCGAGATTGATAAGCTCATTGAACTTGCGGCCAAGGATGCGCCTGATGTTGTGAAGGGGCTCTATACCTCGCCAGAGCCTCCTAAGCCGCCGGCGCCTGCCCAGTAAGCCAGTTCAATACCTGTGCGGTCATAGGCTGCAGACTGCCTGGCCAGCCCAAAGGCTTGTTGGGCAGCGAAGATACAAAACCCACGTGACCCCCCTGCCCCGGAAGCCATTGGGTTACCCTTGGGCAGGCTTGCCCCACAGCCTCTAAAGTGACGCTTTCCCACGGAATAAAAGGGTCGTTACGTGCATTAAGAATAAGACTAGGCTTTGCAACATACGGCAGCCAGGGCAGAGCCGAGGCTCTTTCGTAGTAGTCGTCAACATTCTTGAAGCCATGAAGTCTTGCGGTAAAAAGGTCATCAAAAACACGCAGGGTTTTCGCCCGCAAGATGGTCTGAAGGTCAAAGAGCCCAGGAAACTGCTGCCACTTCGTTTGCGCCTTTTCTCGCATGGTCTTTAAAAAGTAGTCGGCATAAAGAATGCGATTGAGCCCCGTATCGATAGCTCTGCCTGCGGCAGCGAGGTTTAAAGGAGACGAGACCGCAGCAAGCGATACCAGCTGTGGCCATTGATCGTGTGTTTCGGGCAGCCTGCGCCCCGCCCAGGCCATTAAGGCATTGCCACCAAGCGAGACGCCCAGGGCAAACAGTGGCTGACCGTGTGATTGGCCTGCAACCAACCGCATCATCCAGTCGATCTCGTCAATATCCCCAGAGTGATAGGCCCTTGGCAGACGGTTGAGTTCACCCGAGCAGCCCCGGAAATGAGGCACAACAAGCCGCAGACCGCGAGAACTCGCCTCCTCGGCAAAGGCCCTTGCGTAAACACTTTGCGAGGAGCCCTCAAGCCCATGAAACAGCACTACCGTTGCCCATGGGCTGGGAGGATTCACAGGCTCAAACCAGTCGAAGTCGATGAAATCGCCATCCGGCGTGTCCACACGAACGCGGTGAACGGGCCGGTGATGCGTTGATGAATAGTCTTTCTGCAGGCGGCTTAGTACGACGGGGTAGATGGTCTGAAGATGACCACCGGGCAGCCACAAAGGCGCCTGATGCTCAATGGTCATGGACGACGCTTAAGGCGATCATGGTGCTGTGGCCACGAGCGTTAGAGATTCGCGAGCCCGGGTAATGGCCGTGTAGACAAGAGGAACCGACAAGGGGTTGTCTGCTGATTCCGCCAACAAGAAAACCAGGTTTGTAAACTCCGAGCCCTGCGCCTTATGGACCGTTAAGGCAAAGGCTGGCTCAAGCACTGGACACTGCTGCAGTGGAACAAGACGCGGCCCATGGCTGCTGTCGAACAAGCCCATATCGCCAATCACGACACCAAGGCTTCCATTCATTAGATCGAGGTCGTAGTCATTCTCAATGCAAATTACCGGCAAGCCCGTGGGCATGGCGGTTGCCGATTCAAGTAGGTCGAGGCGATGCAGGGCCTTTTGGAATACCTTGTTTAAGGCAACGCTCCCCAAAGGCCCCTCCCGAAACGGTGTTAACACCATGAATTGATCGAGCGCATGAAGGAGGTCGGCCAGCATGGCTTGAAGGTCGTGATCGTGGCCTAGAGGCTTTGCTGCAAGGGCGCTGGAAAGCAACGGGCCACGATCTCGAATGTGCGTGGCCAGACGAATAAGCTCACGGCGCGCATCGGCAAGCTGTCGAACCAGGCGGTCATCGGTGGCCGACTCCACACGAAGGCACTGCACGGTCTCGTCCGAGGCTGCCTCGGTATACGAGAGCAGCTCGGCCACCGAGACGGCCGCCGTTTCATGGTGAGACTGAAGCTTCGCAGCAAGCTGACCAATGGCACTGTCGGATTTAAATCGGTACTGCGTCTGCAAATGCTCAATCGCCGCGGGGGCAATGCGCTTGCAGAGGCTTGCAAATACCTCTCCCGGCTCCACCGAAGGCAGCTGATTGGCATCCCCGACCAGCAAAAGCTCCGCATGGGGCAGCAGGCTATTCAGTAATGCTTGCGCCAGCTCAATACCCACCATCGAGGCCTCATCGACCACAACAAGGTCAAATGGCAACGGCTGAGCGTTGGACCTCTTCGCCAGGTAGGCCAGACTTCGCTGACCCCCAACACCCAAAAGACGATGAAGGGTTGAGATGTTGGCCTGGCCCGGAAGAACCTGTTGAAGGCGGTGGACAGCCTTTCCTGTGGGCGCAGCAAGCGCCACTCGAAGGTCGGGGTTTATTGAACGTCTCTCATCAATGAGTGCCCTTAGGCGTGTTGTCTTACCCGAGCCCGGTGGCCCGGTAATAACACGAAGACGTCCCTCTTCTTCAAGTATCTGGAGCTGCAGGTTAAGGTCCGTCTCAAGCTGCCAAAAACGTCGCAAATAAATGTGATTGTCGTGAAGCACCAGGGGTGAACCGGACTTGGCGTTGTCGTGAGATAACCAGACAGCGTCGAAGCCGACGTGTAAAAGCTGCGTACGCGCCTCTGAGCTAAGCTCTTGCAAACCAAGCTTTAGCTCCCCGCGGCCGAGCCGTGCACTTACAAGCTGCACCAACACTTCAAGCCATTGCTGCACCTCGGGCTCTGTTTGTGAGCCGGCTTGGGCCACACATTGGCCAAGGGCGGTGTCAAGCGGCCTAACCATTTCGCGCGCATTGAGAGCAAGAAGCTCGTGATGGAGTGTTTGGTTTAAGTCGGTCATTGGTCTTCTCGCAGATTAAGGAGCTGCTCAAGCTCACTAAGCTGCAACGGTGTAAAGGCCTGGAAGTACCGGCCTTCATCAGGATGAGTCATACCGCGAAGAAACAAATAAAGCGCTCCACCCAGATGCTTTTGTGGGTCGTAATGGGCTTGAAGCCTTGCCCTAAGATGTCTGTGAAGCGCAAGGCAGTAAAGGCTGTACTGCAGGTCGTAACGATGCTCTGCGATGGACTGCATAAGGCTCTGGCCTCGATAGCTGTCCGCCTCGTGACCGAGCCAGTTGGATTTGTAGTCGCTAATAAAGTAGCGGCCCTCATGTTCAAAACATAAGTCAATGAAGCCTTTCACCATACCTTGGAAATGCTGGTGGGTAAGGGCTGGTCGAGGAATAGTAAAACGATTTGGCTGTGCACTTAGGCCCTGCAAACAGTTCTGATGAAGCCAGTGGTCAAGCGCTTTTAGGTCGAGTCTTTCGGCAGGAAGCCAGAATTCCATCTCGGGCACATAGACCCTCAGTGTGGCAAGGCTGGGGGAAGACACAAAACCTAGCATCGAACACTGATGAGTTGAGAAGAGAGGAAGGCTAAGGCTGCTTGCAAGCCAACTTGCAAAGGGCTGCTGCTGTTTCACCGAAAAGCCCTGGGACTGAACAAAGTGCAGCATCTCGTTGGCCCCAAAGCCTGCGACCTCTGCAAACCCGCGACGCGCAGCGGCATCAAGAAGTCTATGTATGTCAGTACCCAAGGCATTACCCGAACCCAGACCCGACCAAACGGCCATTGCGTTTTGATCGCCTTCTGCTGACAGAGCACGAGTACTAGTAACACCAGCTTTCTCTACGACGCCAACAGA
>JAURCW010000146.1 GCA_030828265.1 Burkholderiales bacterium
ATGCCTCAATACCAATAACATCTTCAATTTCTTGGATGGCCTGCTCGGGGTTAGCAGCTGGGAGATCAATTTTGTTGAGAACCGGACAGACCTCGACACCGAGTTCAATGGCGGTGTAGCAGTTGGCCACTGTCTGAGCCTCAACCCCCTGAGAGGCATCAACCACCAACAAGGCCCCTTCACATGCAGACAATGAACGACTCACCTCGTAGGAAAAATCGACATGGCCAGGGGTGTCGATAAGGTTGAGCTGATAGATCTGGCCGTCACGCGCCTTGTAATGCAGGGCCACCGTCTGGGCCTTAATGGTGATTCCCCGCTCGCGCTCGAGGTCCATCGAGTCGAGAACCTGGTTCTCCATCTCGCGGTCGGACAGGCCTCCGCAGAACTGAATCATTCGATCTGCAAGCGTGCTTTTTCCGTGATCAATGTGGGCAATGATTGAGAAATTACGAATGGTCTGCAAATTGTTCGCCAAGGCATTTAGGGTCGTACTGGAATGAACAAGACCCCATCGCCCCGTCGGACTAGAAAGACCACCGGCTTACGCTTATCGAGCTTATCGAGATAGGCGGCTAAACGATTGGCGGACTCAACCTGAGTGTTGTTCACCGAAAGGATTATGTCACCCTGGCGAATGCCCGAGCGCTCGGATGGGCCCGAAACATTCGAAATAACCACTCCTGCCTTTAAATTCAGCCTATTTCTGTCTTCATCCGTTAAATCACTCAGCCCAAGACCAAGCCAGTTGTTCACAACAGCCTTCTCAGGCCGCTTGGGCGCCGCTGCCTGGGCCTGAGGTTCTGCGACCAACTCGGCTACGCTCACTGTGAGTCGTATCTTCTCGCCACGCCTCCAGACCTCGATGGATTCGGTGCGGCCCGGCTGGGTTTTACCAACCAGCCGGGGGAGATCAGACATGCGCGCAACTTTGTTGCCTGCAAAGCTAAGAACGATGTCACCGGGCTCAATGCCGGCTTTGCGGGCTGGCCCTTCGGGGTCAACGCTTCGAACCAGAGCACCTGATGCTGTTTTGAGGCCCAGGGCTTCAGCGACCTCACGGGTCACCTCCCCAATCGCAACACCAATGCGACCCCGAACCACACGTCCAGAGGCCTTGAGTTGTTGTGCAACGCTGTTCGCCTCGTCGATAGGAATGGCAAAAGAGATCCCCATAAACCCACCTGTGCGGCTGTAGATTTGCGAATTAATACCAATGACCTCGCCATCGAGATTAAGTAAGGGGCCACCCGAGTTACCCGGGTTTACAGCAACGTCGGTTTGAATGAAAGGTAGGTAATCCCCGGTGTCGCGCCCTTTGGCACTAACAATTCCTGCTGTGACGGTATTCTCAAGCCCGAAGGGAGACCCAATGGCCACAACCCAGGCACCCACCTTCAGTTTTGAGGGGTCCCCAAGAGGCAGCACGGGGAGGTTCTTCGCCTCAATCTTTAACAGGGCCACGTCCGTACGCTGATCCGAGCCGACAATCTTGGCTTTGAATTCACGCCCATCGGTCATAGACACAAAGACCTCGTCGGCGCCCTCGACGACATGATGGTTAGAGAGAATGAAGCCATCTGTCGAGATAATGAAACCACTACCCACTCCACGCGGAACAGAGGGCGTTTCTTCGGACTCCCCGGGCTGCCCTTGCTGAGGCATACCCGGATGACCGGGCGGGAAAAACCGTCTGAAGAACTCATAAAACGGATCGTTTTCATCAAGCCCGGGCGGCATGCCAGGAAAGCCACCCTGGGCACGGCTCACCTTTTGAAGCGTCCGAATACCAACCACCGCAGGACCTGCCTTTTCAACAAGTCCCGTGAAGTCGGGCAGCCCGCGCACCAGAGCATTCCCCGTGCTGGTGGACGAGGCCACGGTTGGCAATGGGTGAACCAATAGGCCAGCACAGATGAGGCCGGCTAGCCATAGAAGATGCGTCGGGGTAAAGAACCGTTTCATGATGGAACAGACCTTCTTTATTGTTAAGGAAGAGGCAGCGTAGCGAGCAGGCTTTTCGCCGTATCGATGGGCACTTCACCCAAAGCCGTTAAATGGTACCCCGACTTTGAACCAATGATCATTGCCGTAGCGCCTTGAAGGTCAGTGGACTCTGTGGAGCCGCTCTGCCCATTGAGCTTTGGGTCCTGAATAAAAAAGACAGACACCAGGGCAATCCCATCGGTAAACAGCCACTGAGTATGGGGCAAGGGCGATGAGGGCTCTTTCACTTTGGCTGCTGCCAGAGGGTGAAAGCCCATCGAACCCACGTAAGCCTTCAATGCTTGGGGCATAGGCTCACGGTGAATAGGCGCCGTGACTCTCTGCCAAGAGCGAACATCTTTGAAGGGAGCCTCTAACCCGATGGGCTGCTGGGAAGGGCCCAGGTTGAGGTCGGAAAAGGAGTGCTCTTCGAGTACGGCACCATTCGTGTCAAGTGTTTGAGTCTTAAGCATGAGGCCCGAGGCCTGATCGAACCAACAATGCACGCTCCAACGAGACTGGTTATGAGGAATAAACTCGAGCCGGTCTGTCATTCGCCCCGCAACACGCTTTCCAGTGGCCAGCCGAATTTGATAGTGCTCAACGACACGCGCGAAATCGTAGACGGGGGGATGAGGAAAGTCGAGGCGAACGGAGGCTCCCGGGTAGACACGCACCTGCCTCTGCTCAGGAAGATAGGCCCGCACCTCGGTGCTTAGCCGAACGGTGCGACGGGCCGGTCCGTCGAGTGCATCAATGACTGTGGCCCTGCCTTCTGGGGACATACCCCGCCTTACTTTTGCTGAATAAAGACCCTTGGCATGCTGATGAACATAGGTTCCGTAAAAGTCGAGCCGGGAGGCCGAGTCGGCTGCCCGCTGCACCATGGCCTTAGCCTTGGCTTGCAGTTGTTGCTGATTTTCGGCTGACGCATTGGGCTCCGTTGCGAAGGAGATGTCGGCACAAGCAACAGACAGGCAAAGGCCGACCAGCCCAAGAAACGTGACGTGCATCAACCGCCTAAAGCTCAATGCAAAGACTGGCAACTGCACGAATTGAGTCATTGCTCGTCCATACGCATTCGAACAATCATTGGGCCATGAGCTTCAACCATTGCACGCATCTGGGGGGAAGCAAATCCTGGGTCAAGAGGGGCTTTAGCTACGACCTGACTAGACGGGCTTGAAAGAGAAAGCATGGGGGAGCCGGAGCCCTGCCCGTCAATACCGACGGTCCAGACCACTGAGGCCACGAAGCCAAAAGCTGCCAAACCAGCCGCAAAGCGCAACCCCGCGCCTAGGCCTCGCCCTTCGCGCCGGACCTCTCCGGGGGAAAGACCAGCTCCAACATTGGCCAAACGATGGTGTTGAGGCATGAAGTGTGGCTCCTGCTCAAGCTGCTTGGCAATGCGCGCCTGCAGCGTTTCGGAGTGTCGGGCGGCGGTAACCCCCGACATGGACTCCGAGAGAATCCAATAAGACAGCGCCGTTGACTGAAGCTCGGTGTCGGTTTTAAGACGCCCCACCAGCGACGATGCTTGGGCTGGCGAAAGGCCCTTGTCGAGGTATTCGGATAGAACTTCCTTGATGTCTTGATCTTGCATACCAGCCCCTATTTTGCCAAAACCCTACCAACGCCGATCAGGAGAAAGATTAAGTAGTGGCCTAAGCTCAGCCGCTACCGCTTCACGGGCCCTAAAGATGCGCGACC
>JAURCW010000022.1 GCA_030828265.1 Burkholderiales bacterium
CACCTTACGCTCAACAGGGCCCTTACTTGTGGCGGGGTCTCCCACCTGCTCGCAGACCGCTACTGACTCACCCGACTGAATCAGCTTAACGAGGTAATTTTCGGCGGAGACAACGGGGACGCCTGCCATGACAACCGGCGCACCTGCACTTTGCCCGCGTTGGGTGACGGTGATACCAAGAATCCTAGCGGCCGCAAGGGCATCGTCGTAAAAGAGTTCGTAGAAATCGCCCATGCGGTAAAACAAGAGAGCGTCACTGTGGTCTGCCTTGATGCGCAGGTACTGCTGCATCATGGGGGTGTGGCTGTTTAGGTTCGCAGCCACGTGGTTTAGTGGCCAGCAGGCCTTAATCGTTGGGCAAGGTCGGAGGGGGGTAGTTTGTAGCTCGATAGAAGCTGAACCATCTGTGCAAAAACCTTGGGGCTTCCGGCCACGATATTTTCTGAAAAAAGATAGTCGGAGTCCCCTTTGAAGTTACCAACAAATCCACCGGCCTCGGTAATGAGCAGGGATCCTGCCGCTGCATCCCAGGGCATTAAACCAAGCTCAAAAAAAGCATCGTAACGACCGGCGGCCACATAGGCGAGGTCGATGGCTGCTGCGCCAGGCCGTCGCAGTCCAGCCGCCTTGGTGCTAATTTCCTTAAACATCGCTAAATAGGGGTCCATATGTTCAAGCCGTTTAAAGGGGAATCCTGTGCCAATGAGGGATCCTTCAATGCGGTCTTGACGTGAGACACGGAGTCGTCGGTCGTTAAGAAAGGCACCCTTACCTTTGGATGCAATGAAAAGATCATTACGGCTTGGGTCGTAGACCACTGCCTGGGTGATCTGGCCTTTGTGCATCAGTGCAATGGAGACGGCATAAACAGGCATGCCGTGAATAAAGTTGGTTGTACCGTCAAGTGGGTCAATCACCCAAATGAACTCAGCCTGTTTCGCCTGCTCCTGACTGGCTGCACCGCCGGTCAGCCCTGACTCTTCGCCTAGAAAGCCATGGCTAGGATAGGCCTGTGAAAGGGTTTCAATAATGACTTTCTCGCAGGCCTCATCAACTTCCGTGACAAAATCATTTTCATCTTTTCGACTTATTCGAACGCGGTCGATGTCGAGGCTTGCACGATTAATTAACGTGCCGGCTTTGCGTGCGGCTTTCACCGCAGTATTGAGCATTGGATGCATAACAGTGGATTTTCAAAGAGCAGTGCCTAGTGTAGAGCAAGGCCAAGATTCCCAGCGTCTTCGGGCTTTGCTGGACCGTGTGCATTGGGTTTTGGTGAGCCCGAGCCACCCCGGAAATGTGGGTGCTACGGCCCGGGCGCTTAAGGTCACCGGCTTTTATCAGCTATGGCAGGTGGACGGTAGCTATGACCTCGCCGCCCAGCGTCTGGCCGATCCACAGGCCGAGGCCATGGCCTCGGGGGCAGACGACCTGCTGCAAAGGGCTCACCATGCTGAGAATCTTGATCAGGCCTTGGCGCCCTGCGTGCTCAGTCTGGCTTTTACGGCAAGGCCACGCGAGTTTGAGCCACCGAGACGCGCCTTGCAGGATGGGCTTCAAGAGGCATTAGACCTTCTTTGCAGTCATCCCGAGGCGCGTGTGGCCATGGTCTTTGGCGCCGAGCGCGCCGGCCTCACCAATGACGAGCTCATGAGCTGCAGCCGAGTCTGTGGCCTGTCGGTCAACCCTGGTTTCGGCTCGCTTAATCTCTCGCAGGCGGTGCAAGTGGTGGCTTATTTTTTTCGGCATCTGGCTCTTCAAGAGGGCCCTGGCGAGCAGGCAAGGCAGCGAATGCCTGCAGACCCCCGACCATTGGCGCTTGCGCCTGCCGCCTCTGTGCAAGCCCTCTACAGCACACTGGAGCAGCTGGCGTTGGCCTCGGGCTATCTCAATCCTAAGGAGCCTGGTCGTTTTCGTGACCGGCTGCAAAGGCTAGCTTCGCGAACCCAGCTGCTTGAGGATGAGGCACAGCTTCTCCATGGCCTCAGTCGGGAGATTTTGAAGCGCCTTGGCTGAATGCGGTAGGCTTGTTCCCTATGCTCTCAACATTCTTTGAAGATCTTGATACGGTTCTTGAAAAAGACCCTGCGGCGCGCAGCCGATTCGAGGTGGCAACCTGCTACCCGGGTTTGCATGCCGTCTGGTTTCATCGACTTACCCACGGGCTATGGCAGTCGAACTGGGGACCTTTGCGCTGGCTCGCCCGGTTTATTGGTCTTTTTGCCCGTTGGCTAACGGGTATCGAGATTCACCCTGGGGCTCGGCTTGGGAGGCGGGTCTTCATCGACCATGGGCTTGGTGTTGTCATTGGTGAGACCGCTGAGGTCGGTGATGACTGCACAATCTATCAGGGCGTGACGCTCGGGGGGACGGCGCTGGAACGCGGTGCGAAACGCCATCCTACGCTTGAGGCCGGTGTTGTTATTGGGGCGGGCGCGAAGGTTCTCGGCCCTTTCACCGTGGGCGAGGGTGCCAAGGTCGGCTCCAATGCTGTGGTGGTGAAGGCGGTTCCCAAGGGTGCGACAGTGGTCGGTATTCCCGCACGGCTTGCCAGTGACGAACCCGGTAAGAGCCCAGCCATGGGTGATCACGAAAGTTTTGCTGCCTATGGACTTAGCTCAGGCGTGCAAGATCCGCTGGATATCCTGATGCATCAGATGATGGATGAATTAAAGTCGCAGCGCGCGGTTATTGAAGAGCTTCAGGGCCAGCTCACGAGGTCCAAGCCGGCTGAAGCCCCCGAAACTAGGAAACCTGAATAAGCTCAGGGCCTTTGCGGGTTAGACGCAAATAACCCCCTGCATAGTGAGGCGTGCTTGTATCAGAATGGCTTGCATGCCAGTCGGGAATTACCCAACGCATCGTGTCCTCCGCTAAGGGGTAGTTACCCGGCCGATGCGTGTGTCCGTGAATTAGGCCAATGCATGCGTGGTAGTGGACGCGCCGAAGACACTCCTGCGCATTAACATCCATGATCTCCTCGGCCTTCATGGCCTTGGCCGCCTGACTTTTTTCGCGAAGCGAATTGGCAAAATCCGCACGACTGGCAAGCGACTTAGCGAGAAACTCGGCCTGCCATGCGGGACTTAAGAGTTTTTCTCGAAGGTCTTGGTGGGCCTGATCGTCAATGCAAAGGTGGTCGCCATGGCACAGCAACCAACGATGTCCTGCAAACTGCAGCAGGCATTCCTCGGCAAGCGGTTGGAGGCCAGACCGCTTAAAGAAATCTTGGCCCATTAAGAAGTCGCGGTTACCCGCGACGAAGTAGGCTGCCCCTTTTGACTCTGTAAACGCCTTTAGCTTTTGGCAGACGGCCTTTGCTGCGCGCACCGTCTCGGGGTACAGATGGTCTTGTTTAAGAAGGTCGTCACCAATCCAGGCATTAAAAAGGTCACCCAGAACAAAGAGAGTGTGGGTTGATGCAAGGGCCTCGTCGAGCCAGGCAAGGAAGGGCTCTGTGAGTAAGGGGCATTCCTCGCCCAGATGGACATCCGAGAAGAAAAGAGGCTCGCTTGCATCGTCAAGTACAAGCGAGCTCAGCGGTTTCACTTCAAAACCGAGGCCGACTCGATAACGACCGCCTCAACAGGGACATTCTCGTGAAAGCCTTTGGTTGCGGTCTTTACCGCACGAATTTTGTCGACGATGTCTTTGCCCTCGACCACCTCACCAAACACCGCATAGCCCCAGCCGCGTTGGGTAGGTGCCGTATGGTCAAGAAAGTCGTTGTCTGCAACGTTAATAAAGAACTGTGCGGTTGCCGAATGAGGGTCGCCGGTTCGCGCCATGGCAACGGTATAAGACTTATTCTTCAAGCCGTTATTGGCCTCGTTCTCGAT
The DNA here is from genome assembly GCA_030828265.1 of Burkholderiales bacterium. Classification (GTDB taxonomy): domain Bacteria; phylum Pseudomonadota; class Gammaproteobacteria; order Burkholderiales; family Burkholderiaceae_A; genus Hahnella. The sequence continues at coordinate 3,840 of JAURCW010000022.1, forward strand.
GGGATCTTTGGTGTCTTTCTGGCTCATCGAGACGTCAAAACCACCGCCTTGAATCATGAAGCCATCAATTACGCGATGAAAAATCGTGCCATTAAAGTGCCCGTCGTTCACATAATTTAAGAAGTTAGCCACGGTCTTTGGAGCCTTCTCGTCGTTAAGTTGCAGCTTGATGCTGCCCATTGAGGTTTTAAGTTCAACCATTGGTTTTGCCTTTCGTGAGCTTGTTTGGGGTTTGACAATAGGAAGAAAGCCTTCCCGTGTTCGAGGTGGAAGTTCGTCGTAACGAACAGGCGCTTGTAATTCTGAGGGGTTGGAAGGCTGACTTAGCCGCGCTGAGGGAATGTTTAACAAATAATCGCGTTTAGGCCGAACAAAGGCTGATGCTCCTTGCGCCCTGGCACCCGCCTCGTAGGCCTTTAAGGCCAACTGAACGTAAAGGTCGCCCAGGTTCTCATGGGCCAGGCCGTAGTCAGGGCGATTCACAATGGCGCGCTCAAGCGCTTGTTGTGCTCGCTCGGGCTGCCCCAGGCGCAGATAAAGAACCGCCAGGTTGTTGTAAGGCTCTGCCAGTTCGGGGAATTCATCCACCAAAGACTCAAAGGCTGCAATGGCCTTTTCGGGAGATTGCGTGTCAGCAAGCACCATGGCCTCAAGAAAACGCCACTGCGGGTCACGGGGGTTGGTTTCAAGGTTTTTTTCAATGAGCGGCCTTGCGCGGTCGTACTGTCGAAGCTCGATGAGATCGGTTGCCTCTCGAATGGACTGCGAGAGCAATGGGGCTTGATCGCTTGGAAGGTTAATGACTTGGGCAAGGCTTGGGTTACTACCAAGTAGGCCAAGGCTTAAAAGTGCGGCTGAGCACAAGCTGACCAGCGCGAAAACAAGTGTGCGTAACCCCTTCAAGGGTAGCCTGTGAAACTTTGTTCTGATTGACGTAAACAACATTCAGCCTGCCTCCTTGATCAAGCGAGCCTTGCTTTTGAATTTGATTTTGCAATAAGCCCTAGAATGCCAGAAGTTTTACAGAAGATCCGACCCTTGAAAATCTACAATTCTTTAACGCGCTCCAAGGAGCCCCTTGTTCCTATTGAGCCCGGGCATGTTCGTCTGTATGTCTGCGGCCTAACAGTCTACGATTTTTGCCACATTGGCCATGCGCGGGTATTGGTTGTATTTGACATGGTGCGTCGCTGGCTTGAGGCCTCGGGTTATAGGGTGACTTATGTTCGCAATATCACCGATATCGACGACAAAATCATTCGCCGTGCAGGTAAAAACAACGAGCCTATTGGTGCCCTTACTCAGCGGATGGTTGAGGCCACCAATGAGGATGCTCAAGCACTTGGTGTCCTACCTCCTCACCATGAGCCTCGTGCTACGCAGTTTGTGCCTGAGATGCTTGAGCTTATTCAAAGGCTTCAGGTCAACGGCCATGCCTACCAAGATGCAGACGGTTCCGGCCAGCCGGGGGATGTTCATTTTTCGGTCCGCAGTTTCCCCGGCTACGGCAAGCTCTCTGGTAAGTCGGTCGATGAGCTTCGAGCAGGCGAGCGGGTTGCTGTGACTGACGGTAAGCGCGACCCATTGGACTTCGTTCTTTGGAAGCGTGCCAAGCCCGAGGAGCCCAAAGAAGCGGTTTGGTCCTCGCCGTATGGTTTGGGAAGACCGGGCTGGCATATTGAGTGCTCGGCCATGAGTTGCAGCCTTTTAGGCAAACACTTCGATATCCATGGTGGCGGGGCTGACCTGCAGTTCCCGCATCACGAGAATGAAATTGCGCAGTCTGAAGGAGCGTATAGCAAAGAGACGGGAAAGCCCTTTGTGAACCTTTGGATGCACAACGGCTTTGTCAACATAGACGATGAAAAGATGTCGAAGTCCTTGGGTAACTTTTTCACAGTGCGCGATGTCCTTGCCCATGTGGACGCGGAAGTGGTCCGTTTCTTCATCTTAAAGACGCAATACCGAAGCCCCATTAATTACTCCGATGCTGCTTTGCAAGAGGCTCGTGCGGGTCTGCACCGTCTTTACACAGCTCTGCAGCTCGCGGGTGTGAACTCCGGGCTTGAAGAGGGTTCGCAGCAAAAGCAAGACCTTATAAACAAAGCCCTTGCCTCAGATCATCCTCAGGTGCTGGCCTTTCGGCTGGCCATGCAGGACGACTTCAACACGCCAGAGGCAATTGCCGCGCTCTTTGGAATCGCCTCCGAGTTGAACCGACAGGCAGACGCTGCGCTTGGAGAGCTTCTCAGGGGCCTAGCAGCGGTTCTAGGGCTTTTGCTCCGTGCGCCGGAAGTCGCTAAAAAAGCGGCGGGTCGCCAAGCCATGCAGGGTTTAAGCGATGAGGTTATTGAGCAAAAAGTTCAGCAACGGCTTGAGGCTAAAAAAGCAAAAGACTTCACCCGGGCCGATGCCATCCGAGATGAACTTACGAATCAGGGCGTTATCGTTGAAGATGGCCCCCAGGGTAGCCGCTGGCGCAGGGCCTAGCCTGACTCTTTGAGCCTTAATTTAGAGGACAATAGGGCCATGACAAAACCGATGTTCTTAGAGTTTGAGAAGTCTGTGGCTGACCTGGAGTCAAAGATTCAGGAGCTTCAGTTCACCCAGGCCGATGGCGCCGTCGATATTTCTGACGAAATTCAAAAGCTTCGCGAGAAGGCCGATGTGCAAATTAAAGAGCTCTATGCCCAGCTCTCGCCTTGGCAAATTTCCCAGGTGGCGCGCCATCCGCAACGTCCTTACACCCTTGATTACATCGAGAAGGCGTTCACAGACTTCAAAGAGCTTCATGGTGATCGAGGTTTTGCTGACGACCCTGCCATTGTTGGGGGGCTTGCTAGGCTTGATGGGCGTTCGGTGATGGTCATTGGCCATCAAAAGGGCCGCGATCTTAAAGAGCGTACTTTCCGTAATTTCGGTATGCCACGACCTGAGGGCTATCGCAAGGCCGAGCGTCTTATGAAACTTGCAGAGCGCTTTAATCTGCCGGTTATAACGCTTATTGACACCCCAGGAGCCTACCCCGGCATTGGGGCGGAAGAGCGAGGGCAGAGCGAGGCCATCGGACGTAATCTATTCGTTATGGCGGGCCTGCGTGTTCCTATTGTGGGCGCTGTCATTGGTGAGGGGGGGTCAGGAGGTGCACTTGCAATTGCGGTTGCCGACCACCTGGTGATGATGCAGTACGCGACCTATTCCGTGATCTCGCCAGAGGGTTGCGCATCCATACTCTGGAAGAAGGCTGAAAAGGCCGCGGAGGCGGCTGAGGCTCTTGGTGTTACGGCGCCCAAGCTAAAGTCTCTGGGACTGATCGATAAGGTGGTGAATGAACCCTTGGGCGGAGCCCATCGTGCTCCGGCCAAAGCAGCCGATGCCTTGAAGAAGGCCTTGCTTGATGGCCTTTCGCAGGTCGAGGGGCTTGACGCCGATGCGCTGGTTGCCAGGCGACAGCAACGCGTTCGCGCTTATGGACGTGTTAAGCAGCCTGCGGTGAAGGCCTAAGCCCTTTGTCCTTGGGCTCTCCAGGCACGGCGAGGTTTGATCACCCTGTTTTCGAAGCCCTTGTGGGTGCAGGCGCATGCTTTAAGGTCGAAGACCTTCTAAGTCGCACACTTTTCGTTGGCTTTTCTGGAGGGCTTGACTCCTCGGTGCTCACGCATGCCCTTGCACAGGTGATGCCTCCGCAGGGTGTTCGGCTTAAGGCCATTCACGTCAATCATCGATTGCAGCCAGCTGCCATGCAGTTTGAACGTCACTGCCGCGAGGTCGCGGAACTTTGGGGGCTTTCACTGGCTGTAAAACGTCCCGCTCAAGTTCGGGGGCAGGCCCAAGAGCTTGGTCTTGAGGCAAGCGCGAGGCTACGTCGTTACGCTGCCTTTGAACAGGCCATGGGACTACGCGATGAATTAGGAGGGCTGAAAACCTATCGCCTAGCAGATTCGCAAGCGAGGCAGCACCATACTGACACAAGCCAGTGGCCTGTTTTATTGCTTGCCCATCATGCCAACGATCAGGTCGAGACCGCGCTCTTGCAGTGGATGCGAGGAGCGGGCCTTGAAGGGTTGACTGCCATGCCCGTGCTTAGTCAACGAGTGGGCTACTTTCTGTGGCGCCCGCTTCTTTCCCTTACGCGAACCAGTTTGGAAGACTATGCAGGCCGCTATAAGCTTCCTTTCATTGAAGACCCCAGCAACACACTGCTTGATCAAGATCGAAATAAGCTACGCCAGCAGATCTTCCCTGTGCTTAACGCCATGCGCCCTGGCGCCATTTCCGCCATGACCCGCAGTCTTCAGCATCTTCAACAGGCCCGCGGGTTGCTTGAGCAGCTTGATCAGGAAGATCTTACGGGTTGTGTCCAGCCCGAGGGGCTGAGCCTCGCCGCTTTACTCAACCTATCTGAGCCACGCCAGCTACGAACATTGAGGGCCTGGCTGGTCAGCACTCAGAGGGTGCCGGGCACCTCCATGCCACCGGCCCGCCGGCTTGAGGAGTTTCTGCGGCAGTTGCGAACCGCTCGGGCGGGTCGTCGTCCCGTATTGGCTGTCGCAGCCCCCTCCACTGGAGGCGTCGCGTCGTTTCGGGTAAGGTTGCGAGCTGGATTTCTTACGGTGGAATGGATTTAAAACGTTTATGGCTCTTATTGTTCATAAGTACGGCGGCACAAGCATGGGCTCGACCGAGCGTATTCAAAATGTGGCAAGGCGTGTCGCCAAATGGCACAGGGCCGGCCATCGGATGGTGGTGGTCCCTTCGGCGATGAGTGGTGAAACAAACCGCCTACTTGGGCTCGCCAAGGAAATAACGGAATCCCCCGATCCGCGTGAGCTTGATCAGATTGCAGCAACTGGCGAGCAGGTCTCGGTAGGTCTTTTAGCACTGGCTTTGAAAAAGCAAGGCGTGAAGGCGCGCAGTTACGCAGGCTGGCAGGTTCCGGTGCGCACAGACAGTGCTCACACCAAAGCGCGCATCGAATCAATTGACGACAAAAGGGTGCTTGAGGATCTCGACAGCGGCCACGTTGTGGTCATTACAGGTTTTCAGGGCATTGATGAAAAGGGCTCTATCACCACGCTGGGTCGGGGCGGCTCTGACACGTCTGCCGTTGCCATTGCTGCAGCATTAAGGGCTGAGGAGTGTCTTATCTATACCGATGTGGATGGGGTCTACACCACCGATCCGCGGGTGGAGCCCGAGGCTAGAAGGCTTGCAAAAATTACCTTTGAAGAAATGCTTGAGATGGCAAGCCTGGGGTCGAAGGTGTTGCAGATTCGATCGGTGGAGTTTGCGGGCAAGTACCGTGTAAAGACGCGGGTGCTCTCAAGCCTTACTGATCCCGAGATGAATCTTGAAGAGGAATCGCAGTCGGGCACCTTAATTACCTACGAGGACGATGAAACCATGGAACAGGCTGTTATTTCTGGAATTGCCTTTAACCGCGACGAGGCGAAAATCACCATTGCGGGGGTGCCCGACAAGCCCGGGGTGGCCTCAAAAATTTTGGGGCCTGTTGCGGCAGCGAACATTGATGTGGATATGATTATTCAGAATGCCAGTCATGACGGCATGACCGACTTCTCCTTCACCGTTCATCGCAACGAACTGCAAAAGGCACTCGGTGTTCTTAACTATAAGGTTCAGCCCGAGATTCAGGCCCGCGATATTTCAAGCGATGGCCAGATCTGCAAGGTATCGGTCGTTGGCATTGGTATGCGTAGTCATGTGGGGGTTGCAAGCCAAATGTTTGAAACCTTGGCTGCTGAAGGTATCAACATTCAAATGATTTCCACAAGCGAAATCAAAATTTCGGTGGTTATTGCCGACAAGTACATGGAGCTTGCGGTTCGGGCCTTACACAAGGCTTTCGGGCTTGCGGACGAAGGCCAGCCTGCATAAGGCTTTGGCCATCATCCGATGCGCGGGCTTGCGCTTTAAAACTTCAGGCCTCCGCTTTGGGTTCTTCGCTTTGCTTGCAGCTTTCTCGCAGACAGTTCGCAAAGTGGTAAACAGCAGGGTTGCTGGCTTGCGGGTCTGCGAGAACCAAGTAGATGTCAATGTGTCGTTGGCTTGCACCGTCTCGAATACGAAGCGGTTTTAGTAGGCCCGAGGCGACCTCTTTTTCAACACGGCCCTCGGGGTACCAGGCGAAGCCAAGTCCTGCAATGGCAGCCTCCAAGCTTAAAGCCATGCTGCTAAAAATCCATTGCTGCTGTAACTCAGGGCCCGCTTTCAGCAGGCCGCGCTGCACACCCGAGTCCCGAACTAAGAGTTGGCGGTGCTGACGCAGCTCATCAAATCCCAGGGCGCCTTTATACCCATGCAATGGATGACTTGGCGAAGCCAAAGCCACAAGCTTGAGCCTCAAAAGAGGCTCTCCAAGAAAGCCTGTCGGGATGAATGGGGAAATGGCGAGATCCACCTTGCCCTCGAGCAAGGCCTCTTGAGTGCCTGTTAGTACGGTTTCAAAAACCTCGATACGGGTATCAGCGCCTGTCTCAGCAAAGGCCTCCATCGCCTTTAGAAGTAGGGGGCTTGGAAACACCACCTCCGCTGCAACATGAAGTTTTGGCGACCAGCCCGCTGCAAGGGTTTGCGAGGCGCGCTCGAGCCTTAGGGCTTCTGAGACCAAAACCTGGGCCCGTTGGTAGGCCATCTGGCCCGCGGCTGTTAGAACGGCTCGACGGCCTTGGCGCTCAAAGAGACGTATGCCCAAAAGGTCTTCGAGTCGGCCAATGAGGTAGGTGATGGCGGACTGCGTCTTACTAAGTTGCTGCGCTGCCTGAGCGTAGCCGCCCGCCTCAACGATGGAAATAAGCGCCTGCCATTGCTCAAGGCTTGCTCTTGGCGTTCGGACGGTCTGGGGTATCGGGGCGGGCATTTTATATCAGGAGTTTTAATGTTTTATCCAAAATTTACCGCATTTTTTATTCAAAAAAAGAATGTTCTAATCCGACTTTAGTCGTAATTAATTTTTTCGAGAACAAGGGTCCTCATGCCATCTGTGCGCCAACTACAACAAATTATTCGGGCCCAAAAAACATCGGACGGTGCGGGCGTCTCGCTTTATCGGAGCATTGGCTCGAGCCAGGGTCGTGTCGACCCCTTCTTGATGCTTGATGAATTCAGTACCGAGAATCCCAACGATTACATCGCAGGTTTTCCAGCCCATCCGCATCGTGGCTTTGAGACAGTGACCTACATGATTGAAGGTCATATGCTGCATGAAGATCACCTTGGTAATAAGGGGCATTTACGCAGTGGGGACGTGCAGTGGATGACAGCAGGGCGAGGCATTATTCACTCAGAAATGCCCCAACAAGAA
>JAURCW010000097.1 GCA_030828265.1 Burkholderiales bacterium
TCAAGGGAAGGAACCTAAAAATGACCTCATGGCGAATTGTTCGAATTGTTGCTGGCTTCTTTGTGCTGCTTTCTTTGGCGCTCGGCTATCCAGGAAGTCCGTTTTTTGTTAGCGAGTATTGGTTGGCCTTTACTGCCTTTGTGGGCGTCAATCTTCTTCAAAGTGGTCTGACACGCTGGTGCCTCATGGAGTCCATCTTGCGTCGTCTGGGTATTCGCGCGGGTGCCTAATTCGCGCCTAAGTCGGGGGTGATTCGCGTTACGCTAGGGGCCTACCTTACGGTGGCCCATGGCACGCGAACGTACTCTTTTTTCCTCTAACCCTTACCCGCAGCTCTTTTACCGCGCTCTTCTTGTTGCGCTGTTGGGTCATGGCTTGGTTCTGGTGGCCATGGCGTTTTATGCATCAGGGCCCTTTTTTCTGCAGTCGGACCGCCCGGTTGTCGAGACCTCGGTGTCCCTTGTGCTCGCTGCACCCCCTAACCGAGTTGTTTCGAGCCAAGCGTCAGATCCCCCTAGGCCGGTGGCGAAAGCCTTGGCAGAGCCGCCTTCTAAGCCAGTCGTCCCAGCGGAGTCACCAACGCCTGTCAAGAGTCCAACCAGGCTTGAGCCTATTCAGCCTGTTGATACGACTCCTCCACGCGAAACCGCAGAGACACCGCAACTGTCTAGGCAGTCCTTAGGATCAGTAATCCAGGCGCCTCAGGCGCCTATTAGCTCCCTTTCGCCTGCTACGGCCTCCTCCTTAGGTCAGAGCAGTACGCTTCCCCAGGCCCGTATCCGAGCATCAGCTCAGTGTGTTGCGCCGAATTACCCCAGGCGCTCGATCATCAATAATGAGCAAGGGGTTTCCCAGCTCGAGCTCTTGATTGGTGAGGATGGTCGTGTTCGAGAGTCCCGTATTGCCAAGTCCTCGGGCTTCTTTCGGCTTGATCAGGCCGCCTTGCAGGCTTTATCGGCTTGCGAGTTTGAGCCCGAGCGTGTGAACGGTGAGGCTCGGCAGGCATGGGCCCGAATTCGCTATGTCTGGCGGCTTGATTAAGTGCTTTGTCTGATCAACCATGGTTTGCATCTGTTCTTGTTTACTATCAAAAGCGCAACCGCCCGAAAGCGAAGGAGTTATGCGTCATGCCATTCAGTCCACCGGATTTTTTCAGCGTTAAGGCCGCTGCTAATCGGCTAGACAGCGTTGCGCACCGCACTCCGGTGTTGACAAGCAGTAACCTCAATAAAAAGTATGGTGCGGAGTTTTTCTTTAAGTGTGAAATCTTTCAGCGTATGGGGGCCTTTAAGTTTCGTGGCGGCTACAACGCGCTTTCCTGCATACCGGAAGCCGAGCGTGCAGCCGGTGTTGTAGCGTACAGCTCGGGTAATCATGCGCAGGCCATTGCCTTATCGGCCCAGATGCTAAACATGCCCGCCGTTATTGTTATGCCCGACGATGCCCCAGCCTTGAAGCTTGCAGCAACGCGAGGCTATGGGGCCGAGGTCGTTCTTTACAACCGTTACACCCAAGACCGTTCCGAGATCTCCGCGGGCATTGCGAAAGAACGGGGTGCGCGATTGATTCCACCCTATGACCATCCCGATGTCATTGCAGGTCAGGGGACGGCAAGCTTGGAGTTGTTCGAACAGGTGAAGGACCTGGACATGCTGTTTATCTGCCTGGGCGGTGGTGGGTTGCTTGCGGGTGGTTTGTTGGCCGCCCAGGCTCTGAATCCCAAATGTGCGGTGTATGGCGTTGAGCCCGAGGCAGGAAATGATGGTCAGCAGTCCTTTCGCAAGGGTGAGATCGTCTCCATTCCAACGCCTAAAACCATCGCAGATGGCGCTCAGACCCAGTTTCTTGGCGAGCTCACGTTTCCAATTATCAAGTCGTATGCCCAAGATATTCTGAGCGTCTCGGACGGTGACTTAATTCAGAGCATGCGCTTTTTCTTCGAGCGTATGAAGATGGTGGTGGAGCCAACAGGCTGCCTTAGTCTTGCAGGTGCGCTTAGCCTCGGCAAGAATTTACTGGGTAAGCGAGTAGGTATCTTAATTAGTGGGGGCAATGTGGATTCGGAGACGTTCTGCAGCTTGCTGGCGAGAGCATCCTAGGTTCAGCACGACCATTCGAAAGCGAGCGCAAGGTTATTACCCGGCCTCCTGGGCTTACTCTGGGTCGTGGTCAAGTAGAGCCGACTGCGGTAACTGCTTCTGAGTTGCAACACCCATGCGCTTGAATTTTTCAACCCGCGATGTAATTCCCCCGTGGCCTGTAAGCTTGCGAACGGCCGCCTCATGGTCCTGCTGGGCTTGCTTAAGACGCATTCCAACTTTGTCCATATCGTCGACAAACCCCACGACTTTGTCATAAAGGTTCGCCGCCTCCTGGGCAATTTTCTGCGCATTCTGGTTTTGCTCTTCCTGGCGCCAGAGATGGGAAACCGTGCGTAAGACAAACAAAAGGGTTGAAGGGCTGACCAGCAAAACGTTTTTCTTCCAGCCGTCATTGAAGAGTTCGGTGTCTTGCGTAACAGCGGTCATGAAGGCCGGTTCCACCGCGACAAACATAAGCACGCAGTCAAGAGACTGACCTTGCACAAGCGACTGATAATTTTTTTCACTAAGGCCGCGCATGTGATTGCGCACTGACTGAAGATGCTTCTCGAGCGCGAGCTTTTGGTCGTCTGGGCTCTCCGCGCAGGTGTAGGCCTCGTAAGCATTCAAAGAAACCTTGGAGTCAATGACCAGTGCACGCCCTTCAGGCATTTTAATAACCACGTCGGGCTGAAGCCGTCGACCCTCCTCCGAGGTGTGACTGGCCTGTGCCTCGTATTCATGGCCCTCACGCAGGCCGGCAGTCTCAAGAAGCCGCTTAAGAATCATCTCGCCGAAATTCCCTTGTACCTTGACCGAGCCCTTCAAGGCGCTTGTAAGGTTCTTGGCATCTTGGCTAATGGTCTGGTTCAGGCTCATTAACTGCTGCACCTGGGCTTGGAGCGCGCTTCGCTGTTTACCTTCCGTGTCGTAGACTGTCTCGACCCGTTTCTTAAAGTCATCAATGTCTTTTTTGAGTGGAGCGAGAATCTGGTTCAAGCCTTCTTTGTTTTGGCTTGCAAGAAGCTGAGCCTTTTCTTGAAAAATGCGGTTGGCAAGGTTCTCGAAGGTCTCGCCAAAAGCTTGTTTGGATTCGTGAATGGCCTTAAGCCGCTCGCGCAGACTGGCGAGCTCAAGCTCAAGGGGACGTTGGGCCTCGCTAATCGCAGAGGCTGTTGCTTTGCCTGCTTCTTTTTGGCCGTAACGCCTACCCAGAAAAAGACCTAGAAAAAAAGCAAGCGGCAGCCCAAAGGCAATGAGAAGTTCAATCATGTTGCAAGGTTAAAGGATTCTTCGCTCTGTTAGCATCTCAGCATGACTCAGACAGGCTCCCCATCATCGTCTCTTAAAGACTCCATTCGTATTTCTGTGCAAACCCAGTTTCTGCCGGAAGAATCTTCACAGGACGACCAAATCTTTAGTTTTGCTTACACCGTCACTATTCGTAACGAGGGCCAGCAGGCCGTTCAGCTTGTTGCGCGGCACTGGCTTATTGATGATGCCAAAGGCCAGCGTCAAGAGGTTCGTGGCCTTGGCGTCGTGGGGCATCAGCCGCTTTTGCGCCCGGGGGAGTCGTTTGAATACACCAGTGGCGCTCGTCTGGGTAGCCCTGTGGGGAGCATGCAGGGTAGTTACTTCTTAATTACCGAAGATGCCCACTGGTTTGAGGCACCCATCGCAATATTTAGTCTTCAGGCCGAACCGGAGTCGGGTCGGATCGGGCAGCATCTGCACTAGTTGCGCGCGTGTTGGCATAGCGTCGGTAGACCACAATGATGCTTCCGCTAAGCGCGATAATCCCCATGCCAACAAAGGTAAGTCTGTCGGGAAGTTGATTAAAGATAAGCCAGCCAAGGCTTGTTGCCCAGATCATTTGTAGGTGCACAAAGGGCGAAAGGCTTGAAGCGGGGGCTTGGTAGAAGGCCTGAATCATCAGCACATGCCCAAGCCCGCCTAAAAGTCCAACGAGCAAAAGAACAGGCCAGACAATAAGCGGTAGGTTGGTGGGGATGGGCAAAACGAAAAGGAGTCCTGTTGTAATGGCAAAGCCAACAAGCCCGCTGTAGAAGAAGGTCGTGAGGGCGGAGTCGGATGTGAGGCGCCGAGTGAGCAGTTGGTAGAGTGCATTGGCAATGGCCATGCCCAAAAGAAGCAGTGCTGCCGGGTGAAAGACTTCGGTACCAGGGCGAACAATAAAAAGAATGCCTGCAAACCCTAGATAGGTAGCCCATCGATCCACGCTGTTTACCGGTTCTTGCAGAAGCTTCCACGATAAAAGCACCACCCAGAGTGGTCCGGTGAAGGCAATGGCCGAGGCCTCTGCCAGAGGAAGGTATTGCACGCCCGCAAAAAAGAGCAGGCTTGTCACGATGAGTAAAACCGAGCGCAGCAGTTGAAGGCCGGGACGATGGGTATGAAAAAGAGTGAGCCCCTCTTTGCGAAGTCCCATGGCAAGCGCCATAAGAATCTGCCCCGAAAACCGAAACCAGAGCAAAAGAAGCAGGCCGCTGCTTGTGACAACCCATTTACCGCTGGCATCCAGAACGGATAGGCAGGCGCCCGACAAAAGAAAAAGTGCAAGAGCACTGGAGTAGCGGCTTGACATAGGGCGTAAGAAAGTACGCCAATATACGCCCTGCCGTTGGCCTACCGCCCCCTAAAGTCCGTCCGAGCTCATCCGATTCCAAAGCCAGAACCTTTTGGAGAGTCGGATGATGGGTAGGCAGCTCGAATTGTTTCCTGAAACCTTGGAGGCCCTGTGTGGGCATGCCGCAGATACGTCTGCAACAGCAGGTACGTGCGTGGAGGCTGAGCCTTCCCATACGGCTCAGCAAGAGCCTCTGCCCGCCGTCGCCGCCTCTTTCGCAGCCATGGGGCAACCGTCTGAGCAAAGGTACCTGCCCTTGCATTTACTGCATTCGGGAACACGCACCTACCACTAATCCTATTCTGAGCAGGCTCTAAGCTAAGGCCCCTCTTTGTAGCGGCTCACTCAGCCCTAGAATGGAGCTATGAATGAAGTCACAGGTGTCATCTTGGCGGGTGGACGCGGTCAGCGAATGGGCGGCCTTGATAAAGGACTCCAGCCTTTCTTGGTCAGCGGCTTATTGATCATGCAGTCACCCGTCTAAA
>JAURCW010000193.1 GCA_030828265.1 Burkholderiales bacterium
AAGCTCAATCAACTCGCTCGTAACGGCACTGCTACTGTGGCTCTGATTTTATCTGGTCTGGTTGCTGCCTCGTCACCCGCCGTGGCAGGCAATATTGCCTTGGGTAAAGAAAAAGCAGATCAGGCCTGTGCGGCCTGTCATGGCGTTGATGGGTTGAAGCCGGTTGTTGCCTCTTACCCCATCCTTGCTGGTCAGTATGAAGACTATCTGTTGCGCGCCTTAACCAACTACAAGTCGGGTGCACGCAAAAATGCAATCATGGCAGGTATGGCCGCCCCGCTTACTAAAGAAGACATTGCTAACTTGGCAGCCTATTACGCCTCGCTTCCGGGGCCTATGAAAATTATCAAGCGCTAGATAAGGTGGATGGGGGCTAGCCCCCGATGTAGCTCATTTCCACCTTGGAGCGGCCCTGAGTGGGCTGGTTGGCAAATGACTGTCGCAACTCAGAGTAGCGATCATCTCGATGACTCCAAATAGAACGAACAATGGCGGTGAGTTCGTCTTGGCTGCTGGAAGACCGCAGCACAGCCCTAATGTCTGTTCCGTTGTTTGCAAATAGGCAGGTGTAGAGCAGCCCTTCCGATGAAATACGTGCTCTTGAGCAGTCCGAGCAAAAGGGGCGCGTAATGGAGGCAATGACCCCAAATTCCACTGCTTTGTCGTTATAAATGAAACGCTCAGCCACATCATGCTTTTTTGCGCGGTCTACCGGGTGAAAAGTGAATTTGGTCCGTAACGTTTGGAGGATCTCCCCGGCCGACATAACCTGGTCAAGCTTCCACCGGTTTGCATTCCCAACATCCATAAATTCAATAAAACGTAGTGTGTCGCCCGAGTCGCGGAAGGCTTCGGCCATTGGGAGAATCTCATGGTCGTTGACCCCCTTTTGCACCACCATATTGACCTTGGTATCGAGCCCAAGCGCTCGGGCGGTCGCAATACCCTGAAGAACCTGCTTGGGTTCTCCAGCTTCAACACCTGCAAGCCGTCGGAATAACTCGGTATCAAGCGCATCGAGGCTCACGGTAACGCGCTGAAGGCCTGCTGCCTTAAGGGCTGAGGCTTTTTGTTCGAGTAGCAGGCCGTTGGTGGTGAGCGCAATTTCTAGTGGAAGATTGTCGGGTGTTCTTATGGGGGCAAGCCTGGCCACAAGTTCCTCAACGGACTTACGAAGAAGGGGCTCGCCGCCAGTAATTCTTACCTTACGAACACCGAGTGGAATGAAGGACTTAACGAGTCGCTCGATCTCATCAAAACTTAGTAGGGCCTCACGCGGAAGGAACCGATAGTCTTTTGTGAAGACTTCCTTGGGCATGCAGTAACCACAGCGTAAATTGCACTGGTCAATAACCGATATACGCAGGTCGGTGATGGGCCGACCAAGCGTGTCTTGAACCGGGCCGAGTGAATTTTGAGATAGGGCCGCGGGGTCTAGCCGTGACGCCTTGCGCCTCTCGAAAGAGGACGCAAGGATAGGAATGACGCGGTGACCCTCACTCATAATTCCTAGTTTCTACCATAACCAACTCCTCGGGAGCTGAAACGGCTTCACTTCGGCGGGGTTTACGGCCCAAGATCGGTGCGATCGGAGCGGGCTGCTCGGTGGGGGCCTTTGACGGATCTGTCTGAACCCATTCCAGCCCAGCTGCTTGAAGCTCCTTCGATAAATCGACGGGCTTCGCAGGAGCGGCCGTCACAACAGACTCCTCAAGGCGATCGGGCGAAGGCGTTGGACTCTGGGGGGAGGCCGCCGGCACAAGGGCTTGCTCGGGTAAGACAATTTCAGCAGAGGCAGGCTGCGGCACTGCTGGTGCAGTGATGGATTGCAGGTCTGGCTGACTGGCTTGCTTTTGTGCAGCGGGCAATCCGCCTTCTGCCGAGGCAGCATTTGATGGTGTCAGGCCGGAACCGGCTTCTTCGGTAATGTCAATGCTCGCCTGTGCGGAGCTCGTTTCAGTGGACTCCGAGGCACCCGAACGCCCGGAGGAGCCACGTCGACGGCGCCGACGCGGCTTATCGGTTCCATTGGTATCGACGGTCTGAGACGTGTCGAGGTGGTCCGCCTCGGGTGCACCCTCGGAAAGACCTGCATTCACGATAAGTTCACGCGAGTCTTGTGGCTCTTTAGACTCTTTCGTATCCCTAGGCTCGCGGGCCTCGCGGGTTTGCCTAGAACGTGGCTCACGTGGCTCACGTCCCTCGCGAGTCTCACGCCCCTCTTTGGGCTCCCGAGGTGTTCGCGCTTCCTGCCCGTCACGGGTCCCGCCCGCATTGGGTTTCGTATCTTTACCCTCGCCACGACTCGATTGCCTGCGCCCGTCACGTCGATTGTCAGAGGAGCGCTCACGTCGATTCGATCCTGCCTCATCGCCTGCCGGGCCTGCAGCCCGATTACGGCGATCATCTCCGCGACCGCCCTGCCGTCCCGTTCGCCCGTTACGCCCGGCGTTATTAGGTTTACTGGGTTGGGCCGAGGGCGACTCGGAGCCAAACAGGCCAGAGAGCCATGCAAAGAAACCTGATTTCTTCTCCGTCTTACGACCTGCCGCGGCAATGTTGGCAGGCATGGGTGTTGAGGGAGCGATACCCTTGACAACAGCCTCCTGCCGAGCCTTTTCTGGGCTC
>JAURCW010000101.1 GCA_030828265.1 Burkholderiales bacterium
CACTTGAATGCCCCGAAGCATCGGGGCTTGTCCCTGATGAATCACGATTTAGAAAAAGGCCTGCAGTCCTGTCTGGGCACGACCGAGTATGAGTGCATGAATATCGTGAGTTCCTTCGTAGGTGTTAACCACCTCCAGGTTAACCATATGGCGCATCACGCCATACTCATCAGAAATGCCATTGCCACCCAACATGTCTCGGGCAAGGCGGGCAATATCCAGCGCCTTTCCACAATTGTTGCGCTTCACAATGGAGGTTGCCTCCACCGAGGCTGTACCCTCTTCCTTCATGCGACCAAGACGAAGAACAGCCTGATAGCCCAGGGCAATTTCTGTCTGCATGTCCGCCAGCTTTTTCTGAATTAGCTGATTGGCGGCGAGTGGCCGTCCAAACTGATGCCGGTCAAGTACGTACTGGCGAGCCGTGTGCCAGCACGATTCAGCGGCACCCAGGACGCCCCAGGCAATTCCAAAGCGAGCAGAATTTAGGCAGGTAAAAGGTCCTTTGAGCCCTTGAACGTGGGGCAGGGCGTTTTCTTCTGGAACGAAGACATCTTGCATCACGATCTCACCCGTAATGGATGTACGCAGACCGATCTTTCCGTGAATGGCGGGCGCGCTTAAGCCCTTCATGCCCTTTTCGAGAATGAAGCCACGAATATCGCCAGCATCGTCTTTCGCCCAGACTACAAAGACATCGGCAATAGGGCTGTTGGAGATCCATATTTTTGAGCCCGTCAGCCGGTAGCCTTTGCCATCGGCCTTTGCTCGGCTGTCCATGCCTGCAGGGTCTGACCCATGGTTAGGCTCTGTCAGGCCAAAGCAGCCAATCCATTCACCACGTGCAAGCTTAGGAAGAAATTTTTGCTTCTGATCTTCCGTTCCAAAGGCCTCGATGGGCAGCATAACCAATGAGCTCTGCACGCTGAACATGCTGCGGTAGCCGCTGTCCACACGCTCAACCTCCGAGGCAATCAGACCATAGGCCACATCGCTTACCCCTGCGCCACCGTAGGCTGTTGAGATCGTCGGCCCTAGGAGCCCAAGCTCGCCCATTTCTTGGAAGATGGTGGTGTCCACCTTTTCATGACGAAAGGCCTCGAGAACCCGTGGCTGTAGCTTTTCCTGGCAGTAGCTGCGCGCTGCATCACGAATCATCCGCTCGTCATCGGTGAGCTGGGCTGAGAGAAGAAAGGGGTCTTCCCACTGAAACTTAGCCTGTGGCTTAAGCATATCCTCGACCTTTCTTGTGAGTTTGCTGCATAAACTTTAAAAATACTCTGCGCTCTCGAAGGCGACTGCCTGCGCATCTTTCTCGGAAACTAAAACCCCTGACCTTTCAGTCTCGGTAAGAGGCCAGTCAATGCCAATGGTGGGGTCGTTCCATCGAATGGCGCGCTCAAGGCTTGGCGCATAAAAATCGGTGGTTTTGTAAAGCACCTCTGTGGCGTCGCGAAGGGTAAGAAACCCGTGGGCGAAGCCGGGTGGAATCCAAAGCTGATGATGATTGTCGCTGGAAAGCCTCTGGCCCACCCAGCGGCCAAAGCTGGGAGAGCCCTGACGAATATCCACGGCAACATCAAAAATTTCTCCGGCCACCACCCGCACGAGCTTGCCTTGGGCCTGAGGCGCAACCTGGTAATGAAGACCTCGTAAAACGCCCTTGCGGCTTTTGGAGTGGTTGTCTTGTACGAAGTCTTGATTCAGGCCAAGCGACTTGCCGAGCTCACGGGCGTTGTAGCTCTCAAAAAAGAAGCCACGGTCATCTCCGAAGACCTTCGGTTCAATAAGCAAGACATCGGCAATGGCTGTGGGAGTTATCTTCATAGGGTCTGTGGACCCTCTTGAAGAAGCCGCTGCAGGTACTGGCCGTAGCCATTTTTAAGCAAAGGCTGGGCAAGCCGATTTAGCTGCTCGGCGTCAATCCATTGCTGACGGTAGGCAATTTCTTCGGGGCAGGCCACTTTAAGGCCTTGACGTTTTTCGATGGTGGCAATGAACTGGCTGGCCTCAATTAGGCTGTCGTGCGTCCCGGTATCAAGCCAGGCAAACCCCCTGCCCATCAGCTCAACATGCAGGGCATTGGCTTGAAGGTAGCAACGGTTTAGGTCGGTAATTTCGAGTTCGCCCCGGGCTGAAGGCTTAAGCGACTTCGCAAAGTCAACCACACGGTTGTCGTAGAAATAGAGACCAGTAATGGCAAAGTTGCTTTTGGGCTTTTGGGGCTTTTCTTCAATGGAAAGAACCTTGCCTTTAGGGTCGAATTCGGCCACACCGTAACGCTCGGGGTCATGCACATGGTAGGCAAAAATACTTGCACCCTGGTCGCGCGCCTTGGCATTGGCAAGTAACGCATTCAGCTCATGGCCGTAAAAGATATTGTCCCCAAGCACAAGGGCACTGGGCTGCGAACCAACAAACGACTCAGCAATTAAAAAGGCCTGCGCAAGACCGTCGGGGCTTGGCTGAACCGCATATTGAATATCAATGCCCCACTGATTCCCATTGCCAAGTAGCTGCTCGAACCGGGGCGTGTCGGCAGGCGTGCTAATCAGCAAAATATCTTGAATTCCAGCCAGCATAAGCGTGGTCAGGGGGTAGTAGACCATGGGCTTGTCGTAGACCGGCAGAAGTTGCTTGCTCATGGCAAGCGTTGCAGGATGCAGCCGCGTACCTGCGCCCCCCGCAAGCAGAATGCCGCGGCGGTTTCGGGATGTTTGATTCGCCATTTTTTACCTAATGGGTTTATGAAAGGCTTAATTTTTGCAAGAGCAGCAGGCCTAGAAGGCCTCCAACTCCAATACTACCAATAGCGATTACCGAACTTAAGGCCAACATCGACAGTCCACTAAGCCCGTGGCCAATGGTGCAGCCCATAGCCACCACCCCGCCAACACCCATAAGTGTTGCCCCGAGAAGATGCAGGGCGAGGTCTTGGGTGGAGGCGAAGCCTTGCCAACGAAAGCTGCCTGAACGCAAGGCGGCTGCCGCTGCACCGGCCACTGTGCCAATAACCGTGGCGACCGCAAAGCTTAAGAACTGCGAACTGTCACTGTAATAAAGAAAAAGCTCAAGACTGTAGGACAGCGGAGCCACAAAGGTGAGGCTCTCAGGCCCCCGTGTGTTGGTGGCAAGGTAGGCCTTCTCAAGCGTTTCGGGATGCTCGGCAACAAAGCCGAGCCAACCGGTTAAAAGCCATCCAGCAGCCACACAAAGACCAACAACACTACCTGCCAGCCATTGGCTGGCCGTTAACCGTCGACCTGGAAGCCCCTTGAGCAGTGCCCAAAAGACGAGCAGCAGAACGGCCAGCAGAACAAGAATGCGGCCGGTCTCGGAACTTAGGCCCGAGAAGGACTCAAGCAGGCTCGGTAGGTCTTGACGACTTGGAAGGTCGATGTAAATTCGATCAACTGTCTGGCTTCTCCAGACGGCCGTAAGACCCCGCAGGGTTGCGAACGCGGAAATGCCCATCACTAGAAAGACAACCAGGGCCTTGAGGCTGCCCTCGCCAATACGCACAAGATTGCGACTTCCGCAGCCCGAGGCCAATGCCATTCCAACCCCGAATAAAAGCCCACCGAAGACATTGGAGAGCCATAGGAGTCGTGGGCTTGTGTAGAAGCTGTCCTCGTCGTTAAGAAGGTTGAGCTGAATGAACAGCTGAACCAAAACAACGGCAACTACCACAGATAAGAGCCAAAGGCGCATGCGCTGGCCGTTACCCATCAATTGAAGGTCGGAGATGGCCCCGATGCTGCAGTAGCGACTGGCCTGGCTGACCATGCCAAAGACAAGGCCTATGAAAAGTCCGCCAAAGACGACCCAGGTCTGCAAGAGCTTGACCTGCTCAAGTTCAACCATATGGAAAAGCCTGTTTTAGTTTTTTGACGGCCCCAGGGCTGCGAGCCGTTTTTTGGCCGTAGCTGCCTGGCTTGAATTGGGAAACTGTTTGAGCAATAGGTTGAGTGTGTTGCGGGCGGCACGCGTTTGCCCCGACTCTGCCTGGCTTGCAGCCAGCGTTAGAAGACTTTCTGGAACACGAGTGTGGCCAGGGTATTTTCTATAAAGCTCCGATAGGGCAGCAATAGAGGCCTTGTAGTTCTTGCGAAGGTAATGGGCTGCGCCTTCAAAGTTAAGCGCCCAGGGACGAAGGGCGGACTCGGGGAATCGACGACTGAACTCATCGAAGGCTGCTGCTGCTGCCTCGGTTGCCCCGGATGCAAGAAGGCCTTGGGCGGCTTCAAAGGCTGACTTCTCTTTCGCATCAACCAATACAGTCTGGTTGTCGATGTCGAACGACTGTGGCTCAAAACGCGCGAGCCGCTCGGAGATGGATTGAATTTGCTGCTCAATGCCTGAGACAAGCGTCCCCTGATCGACCGTTACCGTGTGCGTTAAGGTCTCTAGGCTGCCGAGAACATTCTGAAGCTCCGACCGCAGTTGGCCCATTTCAGACACCATGTCGAGCTGCGACTTGGCCATGCCATCAACACGTGACTTGAGCGTGGAGTTCTCCGTTACCAACGATTCCGACTGTTTCTCAAGCGAGGCAATACGAGCCCGCAGTTCAATAATGGCCTTACGAGCCTCATCGTCGGAAAAAAGTTGCGCCCAGGCGGGTGATGCAACAAGAAGACTTAAGGTGACGCCGGTAACAAAGGAGGCCCAGGTTTTTTTCATGGCAGCTTGCTTACAAAAAAGAGATCGGCTCGCCGGTTCTCAGCGCGGGCGGCCTCATCGCCCATTTTGTTTCGGGGCTTTTCCTCGCCGTTACTTACGGCCTCCATACGTCGGCTGGGCACACCAAGAATTTGCAGTGCCCGCGAGACAGCCTCGGCTCGACGTTGGCCAAGGGCTAGGTTGTACTCTGACGTGCCTCGGTCGTCGGTATTGCCCTCAATGGCGAGGGACTGGTGGTCGTAGAGCCGCATGTAGTCGGCAACTTTTTGAAGCATCTCGTCGTAGTCACGAGCGATCTCAACGCTGTCAAAGCTAAAGTAAATGGCCGCATAGGGCACACCATCATCACCCATGCGCGATGCATCCG
>JAURCW010000153.1 GCA_030828265.1 Burkholderiales bacterium
CCGCACTGGTGGATCTGGCTGGCCTTCGCGATGCCATTGCGTCTCAGGGTGGTGACCCCTCGCTCGTTAATCCAGTTGTGCCTACCCAGCTCGTGGTTGATCATTCGCTTGCCGTCGAGCATGCTGGCTTTGAGCCCGACGCTTTCGAGAAGAATCGCACTATAGAAGAACGGCGCAACGAAGATCGCTTTCATTTTATTGAGTGGACTCGCAAGGCCTTTAAAAATATCGATGTCATACCGCCAGGCAATGGCATTCTTCACCAGATCAACCTTGAGCGCATGTCCCCTGTTATTCAGGTCGAGCAAGGCGTTGCCTACCCAGACACCCTGGTGGGCACCGATAGCCACACTCCTATGGTCGATGCCTTGGGCGTTATTGCCATTGGTGTTGGTGGGCTCGAGGCCGAAAGCGTGATGCTCGGCCGAGCCTCCTACATGCGCCTGCCGGATATCGTGGGTGTCGAGCTTACTGGCAAGGCAGAGCCCGGCATTCTGGCAACCGATATTGTGCTTGCTCTAACGGAGTTTTTACGGCAGTCCAAGGTGGTCTCGGCCTACCTTGAGTTTTTTGGCGAAGGCTCTGCAAGCCTCTCATTAAGTGACCGCGCCACCATTAGCAATATGGCACCTGAGTATGGTGCAACAGCTGCCATGTTTGCCATCGACGCCAAGACCATCGATTACCTAAGGCTGACTGGCCGAGAAGAAAGCCAGATTAAGTTGGTCGAAGCCTATGCAAAGGCGGCAGGACTGTGGGCAGACGCCTTAAGCAAGGTCGTCTACGAGCGCACGCTTTCGTTCGACCTTTCCAGCGTTGTTCGAAATATGGCGGGGCCCTCAAACCCTCATCGACGGCTTGCCACGCGCGATCTTGCAGAGCGGGGCATTGCCAGCGAAGCGACCTCTGCAAATGGTTCAAAACAGGGCAGTATGCCCGATGGCGCCGTCATTATCGCGGCCATTACTAGCTGCACAAACACCAATAATCCAAGGCATATGGTTGCAGCCGGCCTACTTGCTCGTAAGGCAAACCAGCTCGGCCTGAAACGACAACCATGGGTTAAGACATCGCTTGCACCTGGGTCAAAAACGGTCGCCCTTTACCTTGAAGAGGCGGGCCTTCTTACTGAACTTGAGAAACTTGGCTTTGGTGTGGTTGCCTTTGCATGCACCACCTGCAATGGCATGAGCGGTGCACTCGACCCAAGCATTCAGAACGAAATTGTTGAACGCGATCTCTACGCGACTGCTGTGCTCTCAGGCAACCGCAACTTCGATGGCCGCATTCATCCGTATGCCAAGCAGGCCTTCCTTGCCTCTCCGCCCTTGGTGGTCGCCTATGCCCTTGCAGGAACCATCCGCTTTGACATCGAGAAAGACAGTTTTGGCCTTGATGCCCAAGGTCAGCCTATTCGGCTTGCAGACCTTTGGCCCTCGGACGAAGACATCGACGCCATGGTGAAAACCCATGTTCGGCCCGAACAGTTCCGCAAGGTCTACGACCTTATGTTTAAGCCGCGAGAAAAGACAAACGAGCCAGTCAAGCCGCTCTACGACTGGCGCGCGCAAAGTACCTACATTCGTCGCCCCCCCTACTGGGAGGGGGCCTTGGCAAAGCCAAGAAGACTGGCAGGCATGCGGCCACTTGCTCTGCTTGGCGACAACATTACAACCGATCACCTCTCGCCCTCGAACGCCATCCTTCTCGATAGCGCAGCAGGTGAATACCTTGCCAAGATGGGTCTTCCCGAGGAGGATTTTAATTCCTACGCAACCCATAGGGGAGACCACCTTACGGCACAGAGAGCAACCTTTGCAAACCCTAAGCTCATCAACGAAATGGTTCTTGAGAACGGTAAGCCGAAGCAAGGTTCGCTTGCACGGGTCGAGCCCGAAGGCAAAGTCATGCGCATGTGGGAAGCCATTGAAACCTACATGAGCCGTGAGCAGCCATTAATCATCGTGGCAGGCGCCGACTACGGACAAGGCTCCTCTCGCGACTGGGCCGCTAAAGGCGTTCGGCTTGCAGGGGTTGAAGTCATTCTGGCCGAAGGATTCGAACGTATTCACCGCACCAACCTCGTCGGTATGGGTGTTCTGCCGCTTGAGTTCAAGCCCAGCGAGAATCGAGTTGTTCTTGGCCTTGATGGAACCGAGACCTTTGATGTCATTGGCGAGCGTCAGCCCCAGGCCATGCTGAAGGTCATCGTGCATCGTCGTGATGGTCGTGAAGACACCATTGAGGCGCGCTGTCGACTCGATACGGCAGAGGAGGTCTCCATTTACGAAGCGGGTGGAGTTCTTCAACGCTTTGCGCAAGACTTTCTTCAAGAACGTGCGGCAGCCTAGCACTATGACCTCAAGCACACTTCAGCGAAGAATTCCCGCCACCTACATGCGGGGCGGCACAAGCAAGGGCGTGTTCTTTCTTCAACAAGATCTGCCCACTGAAGCACGGGAGCCTGGGCCCTTGCGAGACGCCCTGCTTCTTAGGATTATTGGAAGCCCAGACCCTTACGGCAAACAAATTGACGGGATGGGGGGCGCAACCTCCAGCACAAGCAAGACCGTCATCCTTTCCAAAAGTCAGCAGCCTAACCATGATGTGGACTACCTTTTTGGTCAGGTCTCGATCGATAAGCCTTTTGTCGACTGGTCGGGAAACTGCGGCAACCTATCGGCCGCTGTAGGACCTTTTGCCATTCGCAACGGTCTTGTTGACCCTGGCCGTGTGCCCCAGAACGGTTTGGCTATCGTTCACATCTGGCAGGCTAACATTGGTAAAACCATTATCGGCCATGTCCCCATGTTGAATGGTGAGGTTCAAGAGCTTGGTGACTTCGAGCTCGATGGTGTTACCTTTCCTGCCGCAGAGGTGCAGCTTGAGTTTATGGACCCGGCAGCAGAGTCCGACGAAGAGTCCTCTGGAGCTTTGTTTCCAACAGGAAAACTTATCGACACGCTGAAGGCGCCCGGCGAACCCGAGCTCGACGCCACCTTTCTTAATGCGGGCATCCCCACTATCTTTCTGCGTGCTCATGACCTTGGCTTTAACGGCACTGAGCTTCAGGATGACATCAACGGCCACCCCGAGCGACTCGCACGACTTGAAAAGCTAAGAGCCTACGGCGCCCTGCAGATGGGCCTGATTCAAACCATTGAAGAGGCTGCCCAGCGTCAGCACACGCCGAAAATCGCCTTTGTGGCACCGCCCCAAAGCTACACCGCCTCAAGCGGTCGGTTTATCGATGCAGCGTCGGTTGATCTCTTGGTGCGCGCCGTGTCCATGGGGAAGCTGCATCACGCCATGATGGGTACAGCCGCCGTCGCCATTGGCGTGGCGGCATCCATTCCAGGCACGCTAGTAAACCAGGCAGCCGGTGGAGGTCCACGCCAGGCAGTTCGGTTTGGACACCCTTCCGGAACCCTTCGCGTTGGAGCGGAGGCAAAGGAACTCAACGGGCAGTGGCAGGTCACCAAGGCCATGATGAGCCGGTCGGCTCGGCGCATTATGGAGGGCTGGGTCACCGTACCTTAAGG
>JAURCW010000134.1 GCA_030828265.1 Burkholderiales bacterium
GGCCGGCACCTTGTTCGCGCAAAGATTGGAGCGGGTGCAGCCCTCAATACGGTCTTTGTAGGTCGACGGCCTACCGGTGAAATCTGGACGCAAGACCTTGCCGCACGCAGCCCCGGGAGGGACTGGATTCTTACTCGTATTCTGTGGCTTTCGGGCCTCGAGCCCGGCGTGAACCGTCTGGGTCGCGTCGACACCATGCGCCGCTACATCTACCTACACGGAAGTCCACCGAGCGTTGTAATGGGAGAGCCCGGTTCGATTGGCTGCGTTCGCATGCGTAACCAAGACATCGTGGATCTTTTTGATCTTGTGCCCTATGGCACCACGGTGGATATTCGAGACTAACTCGTCACTCGCGAAAGACTATTTGATTTCGGCCTTGCCTCTTAGGGACTGCTGAAAGTTACTGAGCTTCTGACGCTGCAGGCCCTCGACGATCTGGGTGCGCACCTCTGCAAGCGGTGGGGGTGCAGTTTCACGAACATCATCAAGTCGAATGACATGCCAGCCAAATTGGGTCTGCACAGGCTCCGTTGTTAGGCCGCCCTTTTTAAGCGAGGCCATGGCTTTTGAGAAGGGCTCTACAAAGGTGTCGGATGAGGCCCAGTCGAGATCGCCTCCATTGCCAGCAGAGCCGGGGTCTTTGGAGAGCTGCTTGGCCAATTGTTCGAAGGCTTCGCCTTTCTTAAGACGCCCAATGATGGCGCGGGCCTGGTCTTGCGACTCCACAAGAATATGACGGGCGCGGTACTCGGTGGACTGACCCGCAGTCATGCGCTTGTATTCCTGCGAGATCTCGTCGTCCGTTACTGGGTTGCGAGAAAGCTCGTCTTGAACAAGCGATTGAATAAGAATCTGGGTTCGCGCGGTTTCAATCTGGAACCGGGTTTCAGCCTTTGCGGGCAGCCCTCTGCGCTCGGCCTCTTGCAAAAGAACTTCACGGTCCACAAGCTCTTGACGCACGAGCGAGGCCAATTCGGGACTTGACTGCTGGCCCTGGCGCTCAAGCTCTTTTATGAAGAGATCGGCGCGCTCTTTCGGAATGGGTCGACCATTGACCACGGCAATGTTTTGGGCCTGCGCAGCTGTAAGGCATAGGCCGGTTAGAAGGAAGGCCGAGAGGCTTTTGCCAATGGGTGTAAGCGTCATTTCAACTCCGAGGGGCTACGCGCATCAATTGAGAGCGCATGGATTCGTGTGGGTAAAAGATCTGAGAGCGCATCATACACAAGCTGATGACGGCGAACCCGGCTTAGGCCCTCAAAACTCGGGCTTACAAGCATAAGATCAAAATGACCGCCACCCGAGGCAGGGCCTGCGTGACCCTTGTGGGCCTCGGAGTCATCGTGAAGCTGAAAGGCCTCAACCTCCAACTTTGCTCTTAGGCGATTTTCGATGTCCTCGATTAGGGTCATGTTTTTGCTCGATGGTTAAGGCTTGGACGACTCATCGGGTTCTGCCTTCATAAACCGCCCCATGTAGAGCGCCTGGGCGACAACGAAGGCAAGCGTGAGCCCAAGGGTTCCGAAGACTTTAAAGTCAACCCAGATGTCCGTCGAAAACGCCGAGGCAACCCAGGCATTTAGGGCGGCCATAGCCAGAAAGAAAAGAGCCCAGGCCATGTTAAGCCGCCGCCAGGCATGAGCGGGTAGCTCGATGCGGCCTGCCATGAGCTTCTCAATAAGGTAGATGCGCTTAAAGAGATGCGGAAGGATCAGCACCAACCCGAAGAGCATGTATAAGAGGCTGGGTTTTGCCTTGATGAAACGCTCGTCTTGAAGAAAGAGTGTTGCACCTCCAAAAACAACAATAAGGCCAAGGCTAATCCATTGCATCTTGTCGATGGCTAGGCCCCGCCAGCGCATGAGCCCAATCATTAAAAGACTAATAACAATTGCGCCCGCCGTGGCCGCGTAAATATCAATCGCCTTGTAGAGAACAAAAAAAGCGACAAGAGGAAGCCAGTCGGCAAAAAGCTTCATTCCGACTCGAAACGGACCGAGGCTGAGTTAACGCAGTAACGAAGCCCTGTGGGGGCGGGACCATCGTTAAAGACATGGCCAAGGTGCGCGTTGCACTGGCCGCAGACAATCTCCGTTCGGATCATGCCGTGGCTATGGTCGGCCACCTCTTTAATGACCCCGTCGGAGAGCGCCTTGAAATAGCTTGGCCAGCCACAGCCTGCATCAAATTTGTGGTCGGAGTGAAACAAGGGTGTCTTGCAACAGATGCAGTCGTACTGCCCCTTATCCCAGTGGTTCCAGTAAGCCCCTGTGAAGGATGGCTCGGTGTGCTTAAGCCTCGTGACGGCGTACTGCATGTCGGTAAGCGATTCTCGATAGACCTCGTCGGGCTGCTCAAGTGGTGCGGCTGGCGTGGAACCTGTGGAACTGGGCTTCATGGACAAGACCAAAAGGAAAGGAAAGAGACTTTATTCTAAGCCTAGCTGGAGCAGCTCAAGGCAAGCCCCTTGGCCCAGTCGGGTGCGGCTTGATGCCAGGGCTCGTGACTCAGGCTGTCGTCAAAGGGATTTTTGATCATGGCCATAGCCTTATGAAGGGGTCCGACATCGCCTTCGTCCTCCAATGCACGAATGACCTCCTCAAGTACCCAGTTACGAAGTACGAAAGCAGGGTTTGCTCGAAGCCGTCGCTCAGACCACTGGGCTGTATGGATTGCGCCTGAGCTTGGCCGCGAGGTATGCCCGAGGCCCTCGCCTTCCTTGAGCTGCGCATCTAGGGCAGTGATGAATGCCCTGGATGCCTCGGAGCTTGGCAGGCATTGAGCAAGTGCACGCCAGCGGTCATCGAATGAGAGTGTCGTATTAAACGGCTGGCAGTGGCCGAGGCTGCGAAAGAAGTGCGTGAAGTCGACCGACTCTTTCTGCAAAAAAAGAAAGCATCGGTCGATGCTGGCCAGAAGTTCGGTGCGTTCGCAATGGTCCAGCCCAAGCTTGTCGCGCATGCGGCTTTCAAACCGGTTATAAAAAGCTGTCTCGTAGCTCGACTGGGCCTCTTCAAAAAGGCTTTGAGCAGACTGGCTTTTGAGATCAAGATCGTGAAGGCCTGCGAGGGCGCTTATAAGTCGTTGCAGATTCCAAAAGCCAATGGAGGGCTGGGTGGCATAACGATAACGCCCCTCGTGATCGCTGTGATTACAAATAAGGTTGGGATCGAAGGCCTCCATAAAACTAAACGGCCCGTAGTCAATGGTGAGGCCGAGTGCTGAGAAGTTGTCCGTATTCATAACGCCGTGCATGAATCCCACGCTCATCCAGTCCGCCATAAGGCAAGCCGTTTTACGAGTGATGATCGCCAGGAAGTCACTGACTTGATTAAAGCCCGAAAGCCTTTGCAAGGATAAAAACTCGGGGTCCGCCTCGGACAGAGACCTCAGCATGGCAGCGACCTGCTGCTGTGCTAGAGATTTGGCCTGGGAATCAGTCTGTGCATGGCGCTTAGCCCGATAGGCGAAGTACTCAAAATGGCCAAACCGCAGAAAGCTTGGAGCGATGCGACAGACCACGGCTGCCGGCTCGAGTCTTTCGCGCACGACAGGGGTCTGCGAGACCACTAACGACAAAGCCCGGGTGGTGGCAATGCCAAGCCCATGCATGGCCTCGGAGCATAAAAACTCACGCACCGAGGAGCGCAGCACTGCCCGACCATCGGCATGCCGGGCAAAGGGCGTTGGGCCTGCACCCTTAAGCTGAAGCTCCCAGCCATTCAGTGCGCCCAGGTTCAGCGCGCGGCCATCCCCCAGTCTCGGTACGAAGACACCGAACTGATGGCCTGCATAGACAGTGGCGTAGCATCGCGGCTGCCCAATGGCGCATCCCCCCGAGAGCCACTCGGCCCAGCCTGGGCAGCGTTGAATGGTCTCGGCCGATTCGCCGATGCAAGCCGCTGCCTCCTCCGAGACCGCCACCAAAACGGGTTCTTTAAGGGGTGTCGGGTCGCA
>JAURCW010000157.1 GCA_030828265.1 Burkholderiales bacterium
GGCGGCAACTCGGCAACGGACTACCCGGCATTTACGTGCAATAGGCTCGATTTGGGGAAGATATATTTGCCTAGATTACTCATCGGGTAGTTTCTTCATCACTTCGAATAGAGCATCCATAATGCCTGCCACATCAGTCGCTAGCTCTTCTCGTTCAGCTATTGGCGCATTACTGAAGTCGATCGCTCCTTGATGCTTCCGCAACATGTTCATCACTTCTTGAAGTTCAGCTTTCATATTGCGTGCCAGTGCTGATGGATGGGTGGTTAGCATATCAGGATTAGTTTATCTGGCGTTGATTGTCGGGAATTGGCCCCTCCCGTGGGGCGGACTTGCTCATTTTTAGGCGTACCGTTCTCCGCTTGTGATGGTCGTTTTAAGGTGGTTCTGTCTGCAGAGATAAAGCTATACACGCACCTTGAGCCAGAAGGTTGTCGGCTGTTGCAGATTCAACGGGATCTGTGGGTAGTCGTACTCATGATTTGAATCCACCTCCATGGCCACCGTCAAACGAAGCGTCCCATCTGAGCATTTCCAGTGGAGGCTTGCTGTCTTATTATCGGAGAAGAACTGGTTGTGGATCAGGAAAATGAAGTGGTTAATACTATTTAGCTTGTTGATGACCTCGATAAAGTTACCGGCTGAAAGCACTCGGCTTGTCACGCCCAAAACCATAAAAATTGAGGATAACGTCGAGCGGACCATTCTAGATTATTCGACGGATCAAGATCTTGGCTTGAATCAAATGCTGGCCCCAATCGGTTGGTCAGAGCCCATTGTGGCCTTGGGCTATGAACTGAGAGGCATCGTGATTAGCGGTGTTCTAGGCCTGGAATTTAAAGATTCGCTGGTTTTGTTTCAAAAAGATGATGGCTTCGTCATACCCCGTAATACTCAGGTCAGAATTCATAATGCAGGGGACGTGCCGTTGCACTTAATTGAGGTATTAAGGCCGGGCCACCAAGACGCTCTTGTGAAAACCTATCAAAGTTTTGACTGAGCAATTTGGGCTTGCTGCGGGGAACTGACAGAAAGCCCCTTGTATGACCCGGGCATAAGGAATCCCGAAATGTTAGTCCTCGTTCAAACTGATGGCTGTCATTTCCATGTAAGAGCGAACCAGGCTTACCGCGCCAACCACATCCTCGTTATAGGACTGCCACTCTGAGGTTTTGGGAAATTCCTCCAAAAATACGAGCGCTTCCGCCGGGGAGTTAAACGCCACCCAGATGTCGTGGGTTATGGTTCCTAGATTGCCGAGGTAGTAGGTCTGCAGACCGTATGCTTTACCGCCCCATGGCTTTTCTGCCAGCGCCGCAGCCATCTTGGACCAAGCGGGAACAAAAGTAGCTGGATCAGTAACTTTAATACTCCAGCGCAGGCTTGCTCTTGTTCCCATGGGATTACCTTCCATGATGGTATGGGTGGTCAGGGTTTGATACTGAGCTTCATTACCTGCCTCGCGTCCCGACGCCAAAAACTTCGCCATGGCTGGGGAGGATGAGAAAACCTGCCCTGCTTTCATGTATTCATTGGCATCCTTGAAGTAAAACCGCATGACATGAGTAGCATCGTCCCAGCCGTTGTGAGCCATTCCATAAAGCGCGGCTTCGAACTTATTTTCTTCTATTTCTGGCGCCGACATCAGATCTCCATAGGCTTGGATACAGTCGGGTGCAACCGTGCATTTAAAATAGAAGTTAGCTTGGAACTTGGACCAATTGGGCTCGGCTGCGTCCTCCGCCAAAGTAAATCCCGCCCAACCAATCAGAAATGCTATAAATAAGTGTTTCATTGTTCCCCCCTTTGTTTAACGTATGGCTTCGTTTTGAAGCTAGGTTGTGTTGTCTTTTCTTGCAGTGGGGTAGCCACGTTAAGGCGACACCCCTCTAGGTCAAGACACCTTAGTCATGTGAGTAGCCTTTTAAAATTTGTACCAGCGTAGTGTTGACGTTAGTGCGTAACCCACCGGCCTCTTTCAAAAATGTTTGAAAGTCAGGATGCGTGAGCAACGCCTGCTGGGTTGCGGCCAATGCGGTTGAGGTTGGAGCGCCGACATAGACCCAATGACTGAACTTGTCGTTGCCAAAGACGACCGCACCAATGCCGTAAGAGCTCACATCGATATCCTCAAGCACACCAGCCATCATCTTTTGCCAGGCGCCTACGTAAAGGCCTTGATTTTGCCCCTCAACAACGATGTCGAATTTGGCAAAAGCCATATCCTCGCGCCAGTTACCGCCCTCGGCAGCGTGAAAGCCAAGATACTGTGTAGTGGGAACAACTCCGGCGGACTGAAGGTCTTCCAGAAACACTCTGCCATCGGGGCAACTCATAAGAATACTGGCCGCCTGTTCCTGTGCGGCTGCATTGGGGAAGGTGTTCAAGACAAAGTGGCTCGAGGCGTAACCCCCGTTGAAGACCTCTGCTGCGAGCGCGACCTCGGCGGGATACTCTTTGCCGCAATCCGATGCCCAGAACTTATCCATGGCAGCAACAACAGCTCCAGGGTCCGGTGCATAAAAGTGGTAAAAGCCAAGCATCTCCGGTCCTTCTGCGGTTTCCTCCGCAACGCCCGATTGCGCAGACAACAACAGCACGGCGATCAACGAAACTAATAAGCTTTTCATAACAGTTACTCCATGGCATTTGATAGGTTGTTTGAAGCCACCGTGAACCGAAATGCTGACTGCGTCAGCTTCAATGCCGACAAAAAACAACGAGTTCGCGCCAAGACCTTAGTTACCTTGGCGAAATGATGGGCCCCACGAAAGGGTCGGGTTCTCGTGCGCTCAGTCTTGCAGGCGCGTTACGGTTCGGTCTCAGCACAGCTATCGTCGATGACGGGCGACTTACCGGTGTCGATTCGAAATGAATTTGTTCGATCTAGCCGGCGTTGATGGAAGGTGCCGTCTTCTCGCGCCACGCACTGCGGAAAATACGGCGGCTCGGTGGCACCAAGTTGGGCCTCGAGCGGTTGACCAGATTTGTCGACAACCTGACTGCACCCGGCCAGAAAAAAAATAGCGCAGGCTAGGGTGGCGAGCAACCATTTTGGGCACAAGGACATGAGGACCTTAAGCAGTTGCAGGGGGTTAGTCTTCTTCGTGTCCGGGGGAGGACTGCGCCCAGTAACGAACGCCTTTTTTAAAGGCCCGCAAGAAAAGCCACAGTGCCGCGATCGCGACAAAACCTAAGATCCATTCGATGGTGCCCATAAGCCGATCTCCTCAAGATAACCGCACCCTAGTACAAGAGAACGGTAAACTGAAGTGCTTTCGTCGAAGCAACGTGCTCCTTGCCGAGTGTTTTCGTTTACTCGGCGTACCTGGACCAGTTGGCTTGGGTATGGCGGAACGCTCCCGGTGCCGTCTGTTCAGCAAGGTTGATTAAGATCTCGCCGAGCTGCAC
>JAURCW010000177.1 GCA_030828265.1 Burkholderiales bacterium
CTCGAGATCGCCACGGGCAAGGCTTGCCTGAATTTCGCTGTACCAGTGACTGAACCTTCGAAACCCGAGTGTTAGATAGAGTATGGCGGCAGTGGCAAGGAGCTCAAGAATGGGATGCACCATGCCCAAAAGCCAGACCAAAAGTAAGCTTAGGACAGCCGCGCCCGCTACGACCAGGTACCAGGCAGCCCAGACAGGCCCCGACTGATCGGGGGCTGCCATAAGGCGCACCCGACGAAGCTGATTATTTAACCAGTCACGCAATACGCTTGTCTCGCGCACCGGCTGAACCTGCTCGAGTAGGAGCGCGAGAAGAAGGCTAATGAGCGTCATGGGGTCGTCGCACCTGTGGGTTTAGGCCCCAAGCGCTTAGGGGCGCATCGACCCAAAGCGTGCACTCGAACTTGAGGGGCGTTGATTCCAAGCAGCATAGAGGAAATGGTACAGGTTACGGATGATGGCTGCTGTTGCACCCCAGATAAATTGCCCATGCACCGGAATGGCAAAGAATTCAGCGGTCCCTGTAGGTAGCTCAAGGCCCCGGCGTTCGTGGTTAGCGGGGTTCAGAACATCGGCCAGTGGTAGCTCAATAAGCTCTGCGACCTCAAGGCTGTCGGCCTGTAACTTATAGCCTCCATTCACAAGGCCGAGAACCGGGGAAACCTGATAGCCCGTGACAGTGAGGTAATCGGGAAGCTGGGCGAGGACGACAACAGACGTGGGGCATAGCCCAACCTCTTCGGCTGCCTCGCGAAGGGCGGTGTGATGGACCGAGGCATCATCAGGTTCGGCACGCCCCCCGGGGAAGCTGATTTGACCCGGATGGTCCTTCATGGACTCGGGTCGTCGAGTAAGCAGTACTCGCAGGCCCTGAGGCGAGGGCAGAATGGCAATGAGTACCGCTGCAGCAATGGGGTTTTTAACTTCCGCAAGCCTTCGACCCCGATCGGCAAGGACCTCAGGGGTCCACGACGGGAAGGGGCGAAGGTGTTCGCAGTAGGTTTTAAGCTGAAGCAGGAAGTCAGTCGCCAGCGCCTCTGAGGGAAGCGGCTGGTGGCTGGCAAGAGGCAGACGCGATGCGGACTGCGGGTCGAAAACGCTAGTTCTCCGTGTCGGCGGCGGCTTCGTCGGCCTGCGCGGGCGGCTGCTTCTCGGGAGCCGCGGTTACCGCAACCAAGGCCGCCTTGCGTGCGGGAAGCTTTTCGCGAATACGTGCGGACTTGCCCGAGCGCTGACGCAGGTAGTAGAGCTTGGCTCGGCGCACATCGCCCCGGCGCTTAACTTCGATTTTTGCAATAAGCGGCGAGTAGGTTTGGAAGGTTCGCTCGACGCCCTCGCCTGCCGAAATTTTTCGGACAATGAAGGAGGAGTTCAGACCCCGATTACGCTTGGCAATAACCACACCCTCGTAGGCCTGCACGCGTTTGCGTGTTCCTTCAACGACGTTCACGCTAACCACGACCGTGTCGCCGGGACCAAATACGGGGATCTCTTTGTTGAGACGGGCAATTTCTTCCCGCTCGAGTGTTTCGATGATGTTCACAACAACGCTCCTATAAGCATCGTGAAACGGCGTCTTGCGCAAGGCGAAAAGATTTTCTAGGTGACCTTGAGCATAACCATTCAGAGGATGAAAAAACTACGGCTTTTTCGAGGGCGCCATTAAAAGATCGGGGCGCCGACGTTTTGTCTGGCAAAGAGACTGCTCTTCTCGCCAGCCCGCTATTTTGCCATGATGTCCAGATAAAAGCAGCTCAGGCACCCCTTCCCCCTCAAAAACTTCGGGTCGGGTGTAGTGTGGATGCTCAAGACGGCCCGTTAAGAAGGACTCTTGTACCGAGGAGAGCTCGTCTTGCATCACCCCCGGAAGGCGCCGAACCAGGCTGTCGAGCACCGCTAAGGCGGCAATCTCGCCTCCTGACATAACAAAATCGCCAAGACTGAGTTCCTCGGTGACATAGCGATTAATAAACCGTTGATCCACACCTTCGTAGCGGCCACAGACCAGGGTCATCTGCGGGGTTATTTGCTGGTTTATTGCTGGGGGAAGGGCTGAGGCTGGGTTCACCGGATGGGTAAGTTTTTCTTCAAGCCAATCCTGGTCGAGCCGACGACCCGACGGTGAGAGCATGACGACGGGGCCTGCCGTGATGCCCTGGGCAAGCAGATTGGAGCGAATCGCCTTGACCGCATCGGCCAAGGGCGTAGCCATCATCACCATGCCAGGACCACCTCCGTAGGGCCGATCGTCAATGGTCTGATGAGGATCGTTCACAAACTGCCGAGGGTTCCAAAGCTTAAGGTCGACGAGGCCTCGGGCGACAGCCCGACCGCAAACGCCAAGTCGCTTCCAAGGTTCGAAAAACTCAGGAAAGATGGAAATAACATCGAAACGAAAAGCAGGGGATGGCGGCATTAGGGAGTCCAATCCAAGACAAGCCTGCGGTCGTCGGGGAGCACCTTGAGAACATAACGAGGAACCACAGGCACCAAGGCACCTGCCGAATCGGGGGTCTTCGAGGAGTCGCTCAACAACTCGATGGTGGGGCCCAGACGAAGCACCGCTTGAAACCTGCTGGTGAGAACCTCTTGAACATACCCTAGGCTTTTACCTTTAGGACAAAAAGCCTGCCAGTGAATCCAACTAAAGACGCGCCAAAAAGACTTGGAATGCACTTCTAGCTCGCTAGTTTCCAGGCCAAGTTCGCTGTGCTGCAATTCTTCGGCCTGGCTGCGATGCTGACAGATATCCAGGCTGATGCGAAGACGCGGCAGGGCGCCTTGATTTGCAAGAAGAAACTTTAACCCTGGGCTGAAGGCGAGGCTTTTACAGACCAGCCATTTCTGACGAGGCGTCTTTACCCAGCAGCGTTTGGATGCCGCCAAGACCAGCGGCCCCGCAGCGGAAATAAGCTCTCCCGACTGGGCATTGATTACGATGGATTGCTGCAGGGGAGATGCC
>JAURCW010000082.1 GCA_030828265.1 Burkholderiales bacterium
AACAGCCAACGCTCGTTTTGCAAGGCTGCGCCGCCAGGCAAGGCATTATTGGAGTGCACATCCGCTTGGCTAGGTTGTGCATGTTTGGTACCTTGGGGTGCATGCACCGATTGAACGTCCACCGGATGCCGAATGGTGACGTCACCTTGGCAGCATTCGGCCATAAGCATATCGACAATGGCTTTCGAAGAGTCATTGCAAAAAAGTTGCCCACGGTGTTTTTCGTGAAAGGCAATCCCGTGCTTCTTAACCAGCGCAACGAAATCGCTGGGTTTGAATCTCTGAAGGGCAGGGCCGACGAACTGAGGGTTCTTGGAAAGAAAGTGGGCTGGGCTGCAATGAAGATTGGTGAAATTGCAACGACCGCCGCCACTAATTCGAATTTTTTCTCCCAAGGTCTTTGCGTGGTCAAGCACAAGAACACGAAGCCCGTGTTGCCCAGCCGTAGCTGCACAGAAAAGTCCGGCCGCACCTGCGCCGACAACAACAACATCCCACGGTTCAGGCTGATTCATGATTTTTAGAATTTGGCTTTATATTGGGGCCCTAAGGCCAACGTTTCGGAGTGCTCGCAAGACATAGGGGTGTTTATCCCCGAGTGAATGACCTGGCTAGGATAATAAAGTATGACTACGTCAAACCCGCCGACTCAGCTGAAAAGCCTTCACGATTGGATAGGCCGTCAAGAACACCATGACGATTGCCTCACCGTATTTCCAGCCAATGCCCTTGCGTCAAGTTTGAATGACGAGAGTCCCTTTATTGAGGGCGATGCCTTACCGGCACTTTGGCACTGGCTTTACTTTCTCTCGGCGGCCAAACAGTCTGAGCTTGGTCAAGACGGCCACCCACATCGCGGGGGCTTTCTGCCACCCGTGTCCTTGCCGCGACGCATGTGGGCGGGCGGCGATCTTCAATGGTACCGCCCACTGAAGATGGGTGAGAACCTTCGTCGCGTATCGACGATTCAGAGCATTGAACAGAAGCAGGGCAAAACGGGTGAACTTGTTTTTGTTAAGGTTCTGCATGAAATCTTTGATGCAATGGGCCTTGCCATGCAAGAGGTTCACGACATTGTCTATCGGGATCATTCGAGGCAACAGGGGCCAGTTCCTTTCAAGGTCAACGACACGGCAGACCACAGCCATGAATTTAGCCAGGAGATCATTCCTGATAGCGTGCTTCTTTTCCGATACTCCGCATTGACATTCAACGGTCACCGGATTCATTACGATCGCCAGTATGCGACTGAACAAGAGGGTTATCCAGGCCTTATTGTTCACGGCCCTTTGGTGGCAACGTTATTGGCCGAGTTGTTACGAAAGCAAAAGCCAAAAGCGCGCTGGCTCTCGTTTCGCTTCAAGGCCCTTGCACCCATGATAGACAATCAGGTGTTGCGACTTTACGGGAGAGCAATCGATGCGACGACATATGCGTTATGGGCAGAGAATGATCAGGGGAGCATGACCATGTCGGCGCAAGCAGTAATAGACGAGTCGTAATGCATAAAAATCATTTCGGAGACTAGCCTTGCAAGATATTCCTCATGTAGACGATTACCAAGACATGCGAGAGGCGCTTCGCGACCTCTGTTCTCAGTTTGACTCCAAATACTGGCAGGCGGTTGATGAAGAACGAGGCTATCCGGAAGCTTTTGTTGATGCGCTCTCAAAGGCAGGCTGGCTGGCCGCGCTTATTCCTACGGAGTACGGCGGCTCGGGCTTAGGCCTTACCGAAGCCTCGGTCATTATGGAAGAGATTAACCGGTCGGGGGGTAATGCAGGAAGCTGCCATGGGCAGATGTACAACATGGGAACCATACTGCGCCATGGATCCGATGCGCAGAAAAAGCTTTACCTTCCTCAGATCGCAAGCGGCTCGTTAAGGCTCCAAAGCATGGCGGTCACTGAGCCCACCACAGGGACTGACACAACCAAGCTTAAGACCACTGCCGTAAAGCAAGGTGATCGTTACGTTGTGAATGGTCAGAAGGTTTGGATTTCGAGAATCCAACACTCCGACCTTATGGTTCTTCTGGCCCGAACAACGGCGATTGATCAAGTTGCAAAAAAGAGTGAAGGCATGAGTGTCTTCCTGGTCGATATTCGCGAGGCCATGGGTAAGGGTATGGATGTTCGGCCTATTCGGAATATGGTGAATCACGAGACCAATGAGGTCTTTTTTGACAACCTTGAGGTGCCCGCAGAAAACCTAATTGGCGAAGAGGGCCGTGGCTTTAAGTATATTCTTGATGGGCTTAATGCCGAGCGCGCTTTAATTGCTGCCGAGTGCATTGGGGATGCGTACTGGTGTATTGATAAGGCTCGAACGTATGCGAATGAGCGCGTAGTGTTTGGGCGTCCCATTGGTAAAAACCAGGGCGTTCAGTTTCCTATTGCGCAGGCTTATATCGAAACCGAGGCGGCTAACCTTATGCGGTTTAAGTCTTGCGAGTTGTTTGACGCTGGAAAGCCCTGTGGCGCCGAAGCCAATATGGCGAAGTACCTAGCGGCAAAGGCCTCGTTTGAAGCCGCAGATGTCTGTCTTCAGACCCATGGAGGGTTTGGATTTGCTTGCGAGTATGATGTGGAGCGAAAGTTTCGAGAGACTCGGCTTTATCAGGTGGCACCCATCTCTACGAACCTCATTTATTCGTATGTTGCTGAGCACCTTCTTGGTCTTCCACGCTCCTACGAATAAGCTCAGCAAAGCTGAGCTATTGCTGAAAATCTTCTACTGGAACAAAACGGCCCACAGGCTGCGCTTTTGAGATCGTCCAAAGTCTTGTTAGTAATCGGCTTGTAGCGTCTTGGTTAATACGCTTTCCGTAGTCCGACAGCCGGTGCATCTTCTCTTCGAGTTCCGCGCGGCTTAGCGTATTGCCTGGATCACCCTTGGGGTCATCCACACGACCCTCAAACACGGCGCCCGTTTGGGTTGTAACCGAGACCTTCCCAATCCACTTGGCTGGATAGGCTGCATCAACCTCCAGGTCCAGCACCATGGTGACTTTATTACGAAAGGCAATGGTCTCTTGGCTGTTGAAGTCAGACTCAAATTCCGTAAGACCCGCAAAGCCGTGGTGGGCAGCCAAGGCCAATACCGTTCCCATTGAAAACTTGCTCTGGTGAACAGTCTGAGGATGGGTGACCGGGCCTAGAACATCTAGCGCTCCTTGGTGAACACGTGCCACCACAGCCCGAATATCTGAAGGCTTTAAGTCGTGATCATTCAAGACCTTTAATAAGGCATCAACAGCAGGGTGCGTATGGCGGCAGGAGGCATGGTATTTAAACGAGGTTTCCATAAGTGCCCAGCGCTGCCCGAGCTGATGGGTGAGTTTGCCTGGGTCTGAATCGCTTGACATGCCCTGGGCCATGCCTTGCTTGCCAGTAAGAATGTCCTGGGCACCTGTTAGCCCTTTGTGCGCCAGAAATGCAGCCATGAGGCCAGCGCCACTTGCATGGGCGGTGTGCAGCTGTTTGGAGTCTGCGGCGTCGCGCAGAAAAGCCCAGAGTCCGGCTGCTTGGGTGCCCGCAGAGCCAAAGGCATGAAGCATCTGCGAGGGTGATAGTTTCAAGAGGTGCCCAACCGCTGCTGCCGCCGCGAGAGTTCCAGCTGTGGCTGTGGTGTGGAATGTTTTGTAGTGCGATCGGCCAAGAAACTCACCGACGCGAATACCAACCTCGTAGCCCGCTACGCAGGCGGTTAGAAATTCCTGGCCACTAACACCTAAAGATTGCGCAACTGCAAGAGCTGGTGGAAAGACTACGGTGGCCGGATGCAGCACCGAGGCGTTATGAAGGTCGTCTTGTTCCACTACGTGCGAGGCTGCTGCATTGGCCATGGCTGCACAAAAGGGTGAGCTGGTTTCAATGCCACCTAGAATTTCGCTAGGCCCGGAATTGGGCCCTTGTCCAAGTGATACTTCTCGAATGGTGCAAACCGCCCGAGCGTTGTAGCCTGCTAAGGCAGAGGCTGCCCAGTCAACCAAGAGGTCTTCGCAACGCAGAAAGACAGCCTCAGGAATATGAGTTGCTTGCAACTGAGAGGCAAATTGCGCAAGCGCGGCGGTTGGATTCAATACTGCGCTGGGGGCGGAAGCATTCATAAATTAAATGGCCTTGGCTGCGCGCAGGCGCTCAATGGTGGAGCTGTCAAAACCCAGTTCTTTCAGAATGGCATCGGTCTGTGCACCCACTGCCGGAATGGCGTCCATGCGGGGCTCATAGGCAGTGCTGCGACCGGGTGGTTTAAGGGCGGGTACGGGCCCTACGGGCGTGTCGACCGGAACCCATCGGTTTCGCGCTTGGAGCTGCTTGTGATTCCAAAGGTCGTGCATGTCGTTCATGTTGGCGTTGGCAATGTCAGCGGCATTAAGTTTTGCGGCCACTTCAGGGGCCGATAATGAAGAGAAGGTTTCTTCAATAAGCCCGGTTAATTCGGTCCTATTCTCACTTCGCAGCGCGTTGGTCTTAAAGCGGCCGTCGGTGGCAAGGGCGCTGTTCTCCAAGACCTTTTCACAAAAGGCAATCCACTCCCTGTCGTTTTGTAGGCCGAGCATGACACTTCGGCCATCGCCTGCTTTGAAGGGCCCGTAAGGAAAGATGGTGGAGTGCGAGGCGCCTGCACGTTCAGGCGGTGAGGCATCTTTGTAGCTGTAGTAAAGCGGGTACCCCATCCATTCAGCCAGTGACTCAAGCATGCTGATATCAATGCCACTGCCTTGCCCTGTTCTCTCTCGAAGGAGTAATGCCGACTGTATGGAGGTAAATGCATACATGCCCGCTGCGATGTCGGCGATGGAGCAGCCGGCCTTGCTAGGGCTCTCGGGTGTTCCGGTGATTGATAAAAAGCCCGCTTCACTCTGGATTAATAGGTCGTAGGCCTTGCGATCACGGTCGGGACCGTCAGCGCCATAGCCTGAAACATCACAAACGATGAGCCTGGGAAACTTGGTTTTGAGTTGCTCATACGATAAGCCCATGCGGGCTGCAGCCCCTGGCGCCAGGTTTTGAAGAAGAACATCGGCGTTCCCTAAAAGCCTTTGAAGTGCCGACATCGCAAGCTCGCTCTTCAGATCGAGCGTTAGGCTCTCTTTTGAGCGGTTGACCCAGACGAAGTGGGAGGCTAAGCCATCCACACGTGTGTCGTAACGCCTGGCAAAGTCACCATCACCCGGCCGCTCAACTTTAATAACCCTCGCTCCTAAATCGGCAAGCTGTCGCGAGGCAAAAGGCGCCGCAATGGCATGCTCCAGAGAAACGACGGTGATCCCGGTTAAGGGGAGAGTTTGGGGGATCAAGGGCTTACTCCTGAGCGTTGTCACCTGACGACACCATTGTACTTATCGGAACCCGATACTATCGCGCAATGGCGGTTGAATCTTTTCCTTGCCGAGATACGAAAGCCCTATTCGCGGGGCAAAGGAAGTGAAATGGCAAAGAGCCTTTGACGGATCCGTCCTCTTCAGTCCGCGTAGATTCGAACAGAAAACAAGCTGGTGCCGGTGAAGGGAATTGAATCCTCGACCTTCGCATTACGAATAAAATTTATGCGGACTAGGTTATTGATTTGTATAGACAAAATACAAAATCTGTAAATTACCTGTTAAGTGCTCGACGGCCACCTAATAAAACACCAAACTCAACTCTCTCTCCGAGGCTCACCCTTTTTTAGCTGTTCCCGACCACGTCAAAGAACCTATAGCCTAGCTGTCCATGAATCGGGGACTTCCTCATCTGCAGACCCCCCGTCAACGGAAAACTCCGCTTCCTACCCTTTTTAACCA
>JAURCW010000096.1 GCA_030828265.1 Burkholderiales bacterium
CTGTCGGAATGCCCCAGTTGCCACGAGGCCAGTTTTTCCAAGCAGCTCACCGCCCCGGGTTTTGTTCTGAAAGGCTCGGGCTGGTACGTCACCGACTTTCGCGACAACGGCTCAAATAAAGGCTCAAGAAAGAACGCGGGGGACGCCCCCGTAAAAGCCACCGAGCCTTCTGCAAAAGCCGATGCGTCCGGTGGCGCCTCAGCGGCAGAGGCCAGCAGCACTGCGGCTCCAACGCAAGGGGTAACAAGTTCGAAGACCAGCGACACGCCGGCATCCAGCAGCCCTGCTGCCGCCAGTGCGTCGTCCTCGACGGGGGATGCCGCCAAGGCGGCCCCCTAAGCCATCCGACCCAGTTCAGAAGCGGTTTTTATGCTTAAGCGATTCTTTATTACTGGCCTTCTCATCTGGGTTCCCCTTGGCATCACCTACTGGGTCCTGAGCACCATTGTGAAGACCCTTGACGGAATCATTCCTCCTCATATGTCGCCTCAGGCTCTCTTTGGCCTGGAGATTCCTGGTTTTGGACTTCTGGCTGTGGTCTTGGTGGTTCTTGTCACCGGCGCCTTTGGAGCAAACCTACTCGGCCGCCGACTCGTTGATCTCTGGGAGGGGCTGCTTGCTCGTATTCCACTGGTGAGGTCCATCTATTCCTCGGTGAAGCAGGTCAGCGACACCATTCTGGCGCCGAACGGGCAGGCGTTTCGCCAGGCCGTGCTGGTGCAGTATCCGCGCCAGGGCGTCTGGACAATTGCCTTTGTAACGGGTAAGCCTGGCCATGAAATTGAGAACAAGCTGCCTGCTGACTGCGTCAGTATTTATGTGCCCACCACGCCCAATCCAACCTCGGGCTTCTTCCTCATGCTTCCTCGAACCGAGGTTATTCCCTTGTCGATCGGTGTGGATGCAGCACTTAAGTACGTGGTCTCCATGGGCACGGTCCCCCCGTCTGCCCAGCCCAAGCCAAAAGCCGACAAGTAAACTGCCTCTCGATCTAAAGGATATTTTTATGCGAAGTCATTACTGCGGAGAGCTTTCCGCAAGCCAGCTCGATCAGACCGTGACACTCTGCGGCTGGGTGCATCGTCGGCGCGACCACGGGGGCGTGATCTTCATTGACCTTCGAGACCGTGAGGGCCTTGCGCAAATTGTCTGCGACCCCGACCGCGAGGCAATGTTTAAGCTGGCGGAAACCTTGCGCAATGAATTCTGCCTGCGTGTAACTGGCCGGGTTCGGCGACGCCCTGAGGGCACTTCGAATGCCAATATGGCAAGCGGTGAGATTGAAATTCTCTGCCTCGAGCTCGAGCTTTTGAACCCTTCGGTGACGCCTCCCTTTCAACTCGATGACGAACACCTTTCGGAAACGACACGACTGACGCATCGTGTTCTTGACCTGCGTCGCCCGCTGATGCAACGCAATCTTATGCTGCGCTACAAGGTTGCCATGGCCGTGCGTCGCCACCTTGATGCGCAGGGCTTTATTGATATCGAGACCCCGATGCTCACCCGGTCCACGCCTGAGGGTGCCCGTGACTACCTTGTGCCATCGCGCGTCCATCCCGGTAGCTTTTTTGCCCTACCTCAGTCGCCGCAGCTCTTTAAGCAGTTGCTTATGGTGGCTGGCTTTGACCGCTATTACCAGATTACCAAGTGTTTTCGAGACGAGGACCTTCGTGCCGACCGCCAGCCTGAGTTCACACAGATTGACTGCGAGACTTCGTTTCTTACTGAGCAACAGATTCGCGACCTTTTTGAAGCCATGATCCGCGAGATCTTTCACGAGCTCATGGATGTTGAACTCCCCAACCCTTTTCCTGTTATGGCGTACAGCGAAGCGATGGCTCGGTTTGGTTCGGACAAGCCTGATCTGCGCGTAAACCTTGAGCTCACCGAGCTCACTGAACTCATGGCTGACGTGGACTTTAAGGTCTTTTCAGAGCCAGCGCGCATAGCCAATGGCCGGGTGGCTGCCCTTTGCGTTCCAGGTGGTGCGCAGTTAAGCCGAGGGGAGATCGATGGCTACACCGAGTTCGTGAAGATCTACGGAGCTAAAGGATTGGCCTGGATCAAGGTGAACGAGAAGGCCAAGGGCCGTGACGGACTGCAGTCGCCTATTGTTAAAAATCTGCATGACGCCTGTCTTGAAGGCGTGTTGGAGCGCACCGGTGCTAAGGATGGCGATCTTATTTTCTTTGGCGCCGACAAGGCCAAGGTTGTGAATGATGCCTTGGGTGCGCTTCGGGTTCGTATTGGTCAGTCGGAGTTTGGGAAGTCCAATGGTCTCTTCTCGGCAGGCTGGCGCCCGCTTTGGGTGGTTGATTTCCCAATGTTCGAGTACGACGAGGAGGCTCGTCGATTTGCCGCAGTTCATCACCCCTTCACAGCGCCCAAGCCCGGCCATGAAGACAGGATGGAGCAGGATCCTGGCAGCTGCCTGGCCCAGGCCTACGACATGGTTTTAAATGGCTGGGAGCTTGGAGGCGGATCGGTGCGTATTCACCAGGAGGCCGTGCAGAGCAAGGTCTTTCGGGCGCTTAACATCGGCGCGGAAGAGGCTCAAGAAAAGTTTGGCTTCTTACTTGACGCCTTACGATATGGCGCGCCACCCCATGGCGGCCTTGCCTTTGGCCTAGACCGCCTGGTCACCCTGATGACGGGGGCGGATTCCATTCGCGATGTCATTGCCTTTCCGAAGACCCAGCGGGCTCAGTGCCTGCTGACTCAGGCCCCGTCGCCTGCCGATGACCGGCAGCTTAAAGAACTCTCCCTGCGTCTGCGCGAGGCGCCCAAGATCGCCTCATGACCATGGTGGTGAGCCCGGGCCAGCGTCGTGCGCTGGTCTATGGCCCTGTGTCCGTTCTGCATGGCCTGGCTGTGGCCTGGATTGCCAACCCGGGCCTTAGTCACACCGCCATCGCTGTGAGTCTCGTCGTTGCCGTGGGCACCTTTGTTGCGCATCTGCTTTTTCGCCGCCTTCTTCCTCGCGTTCTTGATGACCCTTCGATCTGGCCCGTCTGGGCCCGAGCCTTTGCCATCGTGGCCATGAACTTTGTTTTAGTTCAGGTGGTGGCCTTCAATCTGTCGGATGCCATGACACCCATGGCTATCGTTGTAGGAATGACCTTGGGCCTGGCCATG
This sequence comes from Burkholderiales bacterium, assembly GCA_030828265.1. GTDB lineage: Bacteria > Pseudomonadota > Gammaproteobacteria > Burkholderiales > Burkholderiaceae_A > Hahnella. The sequence continues at coordinate 3,139 of JAURCW010000096.1, forward strand.
CAGGCCTATTGGTTTTCTCAGCGCCCTGCCTCCGAGACGTCGTCTCGTATGGCGGCACTGAGCATCTACACCGCCTGCCTTATGCTGCCCTTTGCCGGTCTTTATGACTGGTTACCCCCTGCGGCCATTTGGGCAAGCGTCGCAGCCATTCCTGCCTGGCATGCGAGCCGACTTGCTGCTGCCGAGTTAGCCGATCATCTGGCTGCGAGCCGGCTCATGTCAGCCTCCATTCTTACCTTTGTCGTGATCATGTTGACGGGTCTAATGCTTACGGCGCTCTTGCCTTTACGCTAGTCCTAGGTTTCTTCGCACATTCTCATAAGGCGCTGCCATGCCAGCCTTTAAGATTCCTATCTCGGTATTGGTCATTCTCTACTCCTCGGACGCCGAGGTCTTGCTGCTTGAGCGCGCAGACCATCCCGGCTTTTGGCAGTCGGTCACGGGCAGCCTTGATGATGAGAAAGAACCCTTGGTTGCGGCGGCCTGCCGAGAAGTTTTCGAAGAGACAGGCCTTGCCATTGCACCGGACGCTATGGAAGACTGGGGCTTCTCTCAGAATTACGAAATCTTCGCCCATTGGCGGCATCGCTACGCTCCAGGAGTGACAGAGAATACCGAGCATGTTTTCTCAAGCCAAGTCTCTAGGCAAAGCGCGGTTCGACTCTCCGCGCGCGAGCACCTGCGCTGGAAATGGCTTGCCCTTGAAGATGCAGCGGAGGCCTGTTTTTCGTGGACCAATGCGAAGGCCATTCACGAACTCGGTCGACGTCAATTCGCTCGCTAAGGATTCGGGGGCCCTAAGCCCTTTGCAGCCCCGCAGAAGGTCTTGCCTGGTATGAGCCGCTCCTTGCCTCTTGTTGTGCGTCGACCCGAGGGGCTTTACTGCCCTGAAGGGGGTTTCTTTATTGACCCGTGGCGGCCGGTTGATCGTGCGGTCATTACGCATGGCCATGCCGACCATGCCAGGCCGGGCCATGGCCATGTGCTGTGTTCCATGCGGGGCCTTCCCGTTCTTAAGGCCCGCCTTGCGGAGACTCCGTCGCTTCAGGGCCTTGGCTTTGGCCAGCGGTTACGCCTGCAAGATGTCTGGGTCTCTCTGCATCCGGCAAGCCATGTTCTTGGAGCCAGTCAGGTACTTATTGAATCGGCCTCGACCACGGGCTCCCCCGCTGAGCGGTGGCTCGTCTCGGGCGACTATCGGGTTGAGAATGACCCAAGCTGCGACGCCTTTGAGCCAGTGAGGGCCGATGTCTTTATTTCAGAGACCACCTTCGGCCTGCCTATTTACCGTTGGCCCAAGGTGGCCGACGAGATTGCGTCGCTACTTCGCTGGTGGCAAGACTGTTGCGATGAAGGCCGGGCTGCAGTTCTTTACACCTACGCCCTTGGCAAGGCACAGCGGGTCTTGCTTGCACTCTTGCAGCAGGCCCCTCTTCCCGGACCTTTGTTTGTCCACGCCTCCGTGGCTCGCATGAACCAGGCCTATCGTGAGGCGGGCATTGCCTTGCCCGAGCTGGCAACCCCACCCGCCTTACTCCCCCCTGGAGCAATGGTGCTGGCGCCTATGGCGGTTCAAGGCTCGGGCTGGATGCAGCGGCAGAGGCCTTCGCCTGCCGAAGCCATGGTCTCGGGCTGGATGCTTGTTCGAGGACATCGACGACGGCATGCCGGGGTTCGTGGCTTTGTCATATCTGACCATGCGGACTGGCCTGGACTTCTCTGGGCCATTGATCAGACCCAGGCCTCACGTCTTGTTCTTACTCATGGTCAGACCAGCAGCATGGCGCGTTACTTAAAAGATCGGGGTCACGATGTTGAGACCCTTGAGACCGAGTTTGATGCGCAGGCCGCCGATGTCTAGGCCATGGCCGCCAGGCAGTCTTGCCGATTTTTCGGAACTGTTTCTCAAGCTTGATCAGTCTCAGGGTGTGCACGAGAAGCAGAAAACCCTGCTTGCGTTCTTAAAGCAAAACGGGCTTGCAAATAAAGACGCGGCATGGGCCTTGTGGCTTTTGGTAGGGGAGCGACTTAAGCGAACAGTGGCTCCAACGCTCTTACGTAAGGCCATTGGTGAGGCTACTCATTTAGAGCCTTGGCTTGTC
>JAURCW010000093.1 GCA_030828265.1 Burkholderiales bacterium
GGATGATGTCGGCCTTGGTCATATTTATAAGCGGCGCATGCAGACGAAGTCCATGTTTATCCTCGGTCCCCGAGCGGGTCGCGAGGTTGGCCATGGCCTCAAAGGCTTCAATGTAGTCGGGGCGACAGTCGGGGTAGCCCGAATAGTCCAGCGCATTGACCCCCAAAAAAATATCGCTGCAGTTAAGCGTCTCGGCCCAGGCCAAAGCAAAGCTTAGAAAAATGGTGTTGCGCGCAGGCACATAGGTGGAGGGAATGGATTGATGCATGGCTTCAATGGAACGTCCTTTGGGGACTTCTATGTCGCTGGTTAGCGCAGAGCCGCCGAACTGGCGCAAATCAATATCAACAATCGTGTGCTTGGCAACGGCTGCGGCCTGTGCAATTTCCGCAGCCCGCTGCAACTCAACAGCATGGCGTTGTCCGTAACGAAAGCTCATGGCATAACAGCGAAAGCCAAGGCCCTGAGCAATAGCGAGAACCGTTGCGGAATCAAGTCCTCCGCTAAGCAGTACAACAGCAGGTTTCATAAATGTCTTTTTTATTGGGGCATGGGTTGAATCGTTGGCTCGCCTACGCCGATACGAAAGCCTGTATGTCCAGCAGGCCTCGGCCCGCAGTTAAACTGAAGACCTATGACGAGCCATGAGAGTACAAGCACCGAAACCGCATTTTGCCAGCATCCGCTGGACCCCGAGACGTCTTCAGCACTGGGCCTGTCTTTTGTGGCCGCAGTCCGCGATGCGCAGGGGCTCGAAGGCCTCATGGTTCAGCGCGCGGCCATTCATAAGGCCATGCGTGTCAACCAGCTGCGCTACAGCGAGGGTGTGCTTCTGCAGAACTTCCTCACTGAGAAGGCAGAGGCCTGGGCTAGGACACTGAACGTGGAACCCAGCGAAAAGCTTCCCGCCAATAAACTCAATGCGCTTTTGCGACGACGCGAGCCCTGCCTGGTTGTTGTGGACGGTCACAATCTTCTCTTTCGACTCTCCATTTTATTTCTTCAATGGTTTGAAGAGGGGCGGCCAAGCCTCGAGGCACGTGAGCAGCTAACACATCGACTGCTTGATCAGGTTGTACGTTACGAGAGTCTGCATATCGATCTTTGGTTCGATGGCGACGAGGCAAGCTGTTGCGACCGGCATACCCGCCTCAAGGTCTGCTATTCCGGGGGGAAAGGCAAAGACCGGGCTGACCGAAAAATCATTGCCATGCTCAGGGAGGCTTCGCCTACACCACGGCCACTTACCTTTGTGGTGACCGACGACCTTGGCCTTGCACGGCGAATCCGCAAGACCAACGTAATACCCATTGCCTGCGGAGAATTTCGGCATTTTGTTCAAGCTAGCCCTGTGCACGATGAGACGTCATAGCAACCTCCGTGCTCTGATTTTTAGCGTAGCCCTTTACGGCGTTTACGGCCTTTGCGCGCTTGTCTTCCATTACCCTGTGTGGGCGCAATCGTCGGGTTCAACAGCGCCCGAGGCCGACTCAGGCTGGCAAGACAAACCCGCCTGGCAATTCAAGCGCTTTGCCGTTGTCACCGCACACCCTCTTGCATCAGAAGCAGGCGCCCTGATGCTACGCGAGGGGGGAAGTGCCATTGACGCAGCCATCGCAAGCCAGATGGTTCTGGGGCTCGTCGAGCCGCAATCAAGCGGTATTGGTGGCGGCGCCTTTCTAACCTACAGCAATGGAAAAACAGTTCAAGTCTATGACGGACGAGAAACAGCACCCCAGAGCGTGACCGAGGCTCTCTTTTTGGAAGCCGCAGGCGAGAACAAGGGTCAGCCCATGGCATTTCATGAGGCTAAGGTGGGCGGCCTTGCCGTAGGCGTACCCGGCCTCATTGCCATGCTGCACCTCGCCCATAAGGACCATGGGCGACTGGCCTGGGCCCGGCTCTTTGAACCTGCTATTGCACTTGCCGAAGGGGGGTTTCCAATTAGCCAAAGGCTTCATACTCTGCTCAAGCAAGACAGATTTCTTCGCAAAGATACTCAGGCGCGGGCCTACTTTTATGATTCGAACCTTGAGCCTTTTCCGGTGGGGCACCTGCTTCGTAACCCCGCGTTAGCCCAAGTCTTACGCGGCCTTGCCCAAGAGGGCCCTGGTTTTCTACATACAGGTGAGCTCGCCAATGCCGTTGTGGCTGCCGTCCGGGGTCACGTCACAAACCCAGGCCTGCTTAGCCCGGACGATTTCAAAAACTACAACGCGCTTCGCCGCGAACCCTTGTGTTTTAACTGGCAACCGAAGACACTCCCGCCCACTCAAGACACGTTCAAGCAGACTTTAGCGAGACCGGCTTTGCGTGTCTGCGGCCCGCCGCCTCCGAGTTCGGGCCCCCTTGCAATTGGTCAAATCTTGGGCATTCTTGGACAACACCCCTATGGTGTGAAGCCGGTTGATCGGGACTACCTTTTCCTGGAAGCCTCACGCCTGGCCTTTGCGGATCGCGCCAAATTTGTAGCGGACCCCGGTCATTTCTCTTCTAAGCTACCCGACTGGCAGGCGCTTCTTGAACCCTCGTATTTAAAGTCCAGGGCGAACTTGATTGGCGAACAAAGTCTTGACAAAGCGCCAGCCGGCAAGCCAGGGGGCCTGGCCGGTCAAGGTCTTGGAGCCATGCCCATGCAGGTCGAGGCGGGCACCACACATGTAAGCATCATGGACGACAACGGACATGCCTTAGCGCTTACCAGCTCGATCGAATCGGCCTTTGGCTCGCGGCTTATGGTGAACGGCTTCCTTCTTAACAATCAGCTTACAGATTTCAGCTTTAAGCCTTTTGATGACGAAGGACAGCCCATTGCCAATCGGGTCGAACCGAATAAGCGACCCCGTTCATCCATGAGTCCTCTGTTGGTCCTTGACCCCCGTACCCATCGGGCGCAAATGGCACTCGGCAGTGCCGGGGGGGCTTTGATTATTCATTACGTTGCCAAGGCGCTACTCAGTACTATGAATGAGGGCTTACCTGCCAAGACGGCACTCGAGCAACCGCATCTTGGCAGCATGAATGGCCCTGCCCTACTCGAAGCGGGGCGTTACCCAGAAGACCGGGCAGACGCGTTGCATAAGCGCGGGAATGAACTTCGTTTTATCCCCATGACAAGCGGCACACATGTATTACTTCGCAAAGATGGGCAGCTCTGGGGCGCTGCCGACCCGCGCCGAGAAGGCTGGGCTGTAGGGGAATAAGGGAACCATCTCTCGTTAGACTTAGTAGGTCACTGTTGAAAATACGGAGTTTGGTATGCGACTTGGAATCGCATTTGTTTGTATGTCAGCCTGTTTACTCTTTTCGAGCCAAAGTGTCCTTGCAGCGCCAAGCTTTTCGAAGGATCTCACTCAGGCTCAGGCGGTAACGAAGAGCCCAAGTTTTACGGTGAAACGTCTGGTTAGTGGTCTTGACCAACCCTGGTCCGTGGCTTGGCTTCCCAACGGTGACCTTCTTATTACTGAGCGAACTGGCCAGCTTTTGCGTGTTGCCTCCGACTTCAAGTCAGCGCCCGTAGCGATCTCGGGACTGCCTGACACCATTGCAGTCGATGGCCAGGGCGGGCTACTTGACGTTGCTGTGCACCCAAACCACCGTGAGAACCAGTTCGTTTACCTCTCTTACTCGGAGGGAGCCAAGGCAGGCTGGTTGTCGGAATCCGGCACTGTGCTTGCCCGCGCCAGACTTCACGCCAACACCTTAAGCGACTTTAAGGTTATTTTTCGCATGAAGCCGGCTTCGCGCGGTGGCAGGCATTTCGGGGGGCGTATTGTCTTTGCTCGTGATGGCACAGTCTTTCTAACCCTTGGCGATCGAGGCTCCGAAGAGCGCGCTCAAAAAAGCAACGACCATGCGGGTTCTGTTATACGCCTGCATGACGATGGGCGTATCCCGGCGGACAACCCTTTTGTTAGCAATAAAGCTTATCTTCCCGAGTCGTTCTCGCGGGGCAATCGTAATATTCAAGGCGCAGCCTTGCATCCCGTAACCGGTGAACTCTGGACCCATGAACACGGTCCTCAAGGCGGCGATGAAATAAATATTATTCGGCCTGGCCGCAATTACGGATGGCCAACCATTACCTACGGCGTGAACTATGTCACCGGCACCCGCATTGGCGAGGGTGTTCGTAAGGCTGGGCTCGAGCAACCCTTGCATGTCTGGGTGCCCTCCATTGCGCCCTCAGGCCTAGCCTTCTACACGGGGCCGCACTTCCCTGCGTGGACGAACAGCCTCTTTCTCGGCGCGCTTAGGGGACAAGCCCTGGTGAGACTTGAACTTCGTGACAGCAAGGTTATAAAAGAGGAGCGCTTGCTGGTCGGAGAAGTCGGTCGCGTTAGGGATGTTCGGCAAGGCCCAGACGGCTATTTGTATCTGCTGACCGAGTCGTCCGACGCCGGCCTACTTCGTATCGAATCCAAATAGCCCCTCTGTTACATACCAAGCATTTTCTTGGCTTCACCCAGCGTTGCCATGGACTCGGAATGCTTACCTGACTTGTGCAGTTCTTCACCCTTGGCACGAAGCTCTTTGACCTTCGAGGCGTCGGCCTGGCTAAGTTTTGCGGTAGGCAGGGCAGCATCAATTTTCTTCATCTCGCCAGGGCAGCCGTGGGCAAACGCAACTGACGCAGCAAACATGGAGGCAGCGGCAAACAGTACTTTTTTCATGAGAGGATCCTTAAGGAGGGTTGACCGAACGTTTTAAAACGACACAACTTGATAAGTCTACGCATCCCAGGCGGGCCCTTAAGCCTGAATTGCCCCTTCAAAAACTAGGTCTTCAACAAGGCCTCGATGTCGGCCTGAAGCTTGTCGGGGGCGTCCATGGACCCGTAGCGCTTATGCACCTCGCCGGTGCGATCCACAAGAAACTTGGTGAAGTTCCACTTAATGCCCTCAGTACCCAAAACACCCGGGGCTGAGCCCTTAAGAAACTCAAAAAATGGATGCGTGCCGGGGCCATTCACCTCGCATTTTTGAAACATGGGGAAGCTGACCTGGAACTGGCTCTCGCAGAAACTTGCAATGTCTGCGCTTGTACCCGGCTCTTGTGCGCCGAACTGGCTGCAAGGAAAGCCCATAACGACAAGCCCCCGATCTTTGTATCTCCGGTAAAGACTCTCAAGCCCACTGTACTGCGGGGTAAAGCCACAGCGGCTTGCCACATTGACCACAAGCAAGACCTTGCCCTGATAGTTGTTAAGGGGCTCTTGATCGCCATTAAGACGTTCAAGGGCGATGGATGGAAGAGTCATGGTTAATTACCGAAAGATGTTAAGGGACTAGAATACGCCGCTATGAGCCAACTCTTCCAGCCTTATA
>JAURCW010000043.1 GCA_030828265.1 Burkholderiales bacterium
GCTCCCATTGTTGAAGCTTGGCTCGCCGATTCCCCTCTTTGAAGAGCTGGGTAAAGCGCTCGCTCTCCCCAGAAGCCTCAATACCTTCAGGCACCCTAAGAGACGCAGGCGTGGTGTTCATGACGTGGGACCCGGACCCCCGTTGCGTTTCTTAAGGTAGCTTTGCCGCGGTCACCACTATCTCCACCTTCCATTCGGGCTTGGCAAGCTTGGCCTGAACCGTTGCCCGACAGGGTGGCTGGCCTGCCACCACCCAGGCGTCCCAGGCCTTGTTCATGGCGTCGAAGTCCGCTAGATCGGCAAGGAAAATCTGGGCCATCAAGATCCGTGATTTATGAGAGCCGGCTTGGCTCAAGAGCCGGTCAATGGACTGGAGAACCTGCTGGGTCTGACCAAAGGCATCTTGCGAGGCATCCGTTGCTACCTGACCTGCAAGAAAAACCAAACCTCCGTGAGCAGAAGCCTCCGAAAGTCGCGCACCCACTTCAAAACGTTCAACCATGACCAACCTTTCGCTTTTAAATGTTGAGCTCCAGCTCTGATTATCATTCCAAAATGATTAGCCTCATTCTCACCACCGTCGCGAGTCAGCAACAAGCTGACGCACTGGCAGAGCCCTTGGTTCGTTCAGCCTTGGCGGCTTGTGTCACACAGTTGCCTAAGGCTAAGAGTTGCTACATCTGGGACGGAAAGTTCGAGACCTCGGAGGAAATACTTCTTCTTATTAAGGCGCCGGCTACGAAGGTGAATGCCTTGAAGGCTTGGTTGGAGACACATCACCCTTACGACTGCCCCGAGATGTTGGTTTTTGAGGCTGTCGACGGCCTGGAGGCCTACATGAAGTGGGTGATGCAGCAGACAAGCCAAACACCCTGACCCTCAAGAAAGAACCTTGAGCGAAAGCCCCTAATTTCAGTTAAGCCAGCCCAATGATTTGCTCGCGGATTTGCCCGCGGTCATAGGCCCTTCGCGGCGATCCAGTCAATCAAGTCAAGGTCTGTCCTTCCCCAGGTTCTTTGCCAGAGCCATGCCAGACCTTCGCGTAACGGCGGGCGTTGAACAAGGGGTCGCTCCACAGGCCCACTCAGCTCGCCCGTTGGTTGTAGCGACCCAATATCGAAGCGAAAAACGTAGGCGGGTTCTTGGCCCATGCGCAGGTCGGTCATAACCACCTTGTCGCCTATGCGCTCCAAATGAAAAAAGCCATCACTAAAGCGAGCGAGTCGCGCCACGGACGGATTGTCTTTCAACAAATCGTAAAGCGCTGGGTCCCGCGGCAGGGCACGCCAACGAACAGGCGCTGAGCCATCGGCAAGCAGTGAATACCAGCCCTCGTAATAGTGGGTGTCGGTTATGGCCACCAGTCGCCAAAGCACGGTATTGAAGGCCGATGGCGTGACAAGCAGGGCGGCTCGTGACTCGGGAAGTTGCGCCTGAACCGTTCTTTCCACCCAGGCCTGTGCTGCGGCCGACCAGACCAGGTAGAGGCTGCTGAGTAGAAGGCCAAGCTTAAGCGAGTTGAAACCCCAGGCTTTCTTGGTGATGAGCGACGCGAAAAGGCCAAGCAAAAGGGGCAGGGTGTAGAGCGGATCAATAATAAAAACACTGCCAAGCCCAACTGCCTCGTTATAAAACGGAAGCCAGAGCTGGGTGCCATAAACAGTCATGCCATCAAGCAAGGCATGGGTGATAAGAATAAGGGCTGTGGCAAGCGTCCAAAGCCCATAGCCACTTGGGCTGTCTAAGGTGTTCGCCCAAGGTCGACTCGTGGCCGCAGAACCGGACACAGGCAGGGGCATTCCAGGGTGCCGAAGTCGCGGCCTTGCCACCAGTAGAGTCAGCAATGGCGCAGCAAGCAGTTGGTAAAAAAGCGCATGGCTCTCGGCGCGGTGTTCGGTCATGTTGCGAATGGGGTCGCCAAAGTCAAAGACCACATCCAGGTCAGGAAGGGTACCCATGGCAGCACCCCAAAGGGCTGCCTTCCAGGCTGCTGTGCGTCGGCCCATGACCGCCACACCCACTGCGGCGCCAAGGCTTGCTTGCGTCAAAGAATCCATGCCCGCACTCTAACGTGTCGCGTGGTTAATCACCCTTATGGCTCTTGATTCCTTTTGGGGTTTTTCTTAGGCTCGAGCTGGGCTCTTCCTAGCCAAGCCTCTGTTGTTAGGCTCTACACTCTACCTGCATATGACGTTCATCCTCGGCCTTCCACGTTCTCGCTTCTTGTCTTCGGCGCTTGCTTGCCTCTTTGCATGTGGGGTCGCCCTAACTTCAAACGTAACAGCCAGCGAGCCCAAGGCTCAGCCTGGCCAATCTTCTGCCCAGCTTGTCACGGGGCCCGCGAACGCCTCGACCGTTCGTTACACCGACTGGCGAACAGCGCCGCGTCATTCGGCAGAACTTCTACCTGACCCTGTCCTGCACCGAGACCGGGCCATGGTCTTCGTTTTGGCGGCACGGGCCTTTCGATGGCGCGGTCATTTCGCTGTGCACCCTTGGGTGGTCTTTAAGCGCGAAGGCGAAGAGAGCTACACGCGTTATGAAGTTATGGGCTGGGGTGGCGGTAATGTGGTTCGCAAGAATCGTTCGGTGGCCGATGGTCTTTGGTTTGGGGCACCTCCCGAGATCTTGGTGTCGCACGAAGGGCAAAAAGCGCGTGACCTCATTCCTCGAATTGAAGAGGCCATAAAAACCTATCCCTATCCTGAAAACTATCGAACCTATCCAGGCCCAAACAGCAATACGTTTGTTGCACATATTGGACGATCCGTTCCAGAGCTTGGTCTTGACCTTCCGCCCACGGCCATCGGAAAGGACTTTCGGGGCCTTGCCGACCCCCTTGGTTTGCCGCCTTCGGGTCAGGGTTTGCAGCTAAGTGTCTGGGGCCTGTTCGGCATGATTCTTAGCCCGGTGGAGGGCATTGAGCTGAACCTTCTCGGGCTCAACCTTGGCCTTGACCTCACCCCTTTGGGGCTCAGGCTTCCTCTTGTGGGCGTCGTTTCGGCCGAAACACTTTAGTGTCGAAATAAAACTCTGGGCTTGCATTTTCTTCGCACCAGCCCGGAAGGCCCATGACGGGTAGTGCCAATAACTGGCTGCTGCGAAGCTGCGGACCGAGCTGCTTGCAAAGCATCTCGTCCAGCTCTTGCCACGATGCAATGGCCTTCTCCACACCTAAAAGAAGGCAGTGCGCAGTGATGGCCTTAAACGGCGCATTAAGCTTTTCTAAAAGAGCATGACCAAAAACGAAGGGCTGCCATTGCCTCCCCCAAGCGTTGCGAAACTCGCCAAACACAGCCTGCCAGTTATGGTTTTCAAGCAAAGTTCTTAGCTCATGGTCTTCGGCCTGGCAGGCAATCACCATGAGGTTCTCGTCAACCAGGGTCAGCGCATCGCGAAGGGCGCCGCGTCCTGCGCCTGCCCGCCGAGCTTCGTGCAGGGCCCGATCGTGCAGGGCATTAAGTCGCCTCTTCGAGCGACTCGCCGAGAGCCAGACAAGGGCGTTTAATCGATCATGACGAAGGTCGCGCGTAGGCACGTCACCCGTTTGTGCAATAAAGGCCTCATAGCCTTTAGCCAAGCTTTCGTCTGAAAGCGCCTCTTGCGCCACAAATTGAAGGGCATGGCCCTGCGACGTGTTCAGGCCTCGCGCCCTAGCAAAGCCGTTCGCTTTCTCTAAGAACAATTCAAAGGGTTCATCCAACAGCCCAAGCAATTCGGGCGCAAACCCAGACCACCACGGCTGCACACTAGTAGCCCTGCAGGCCCTTAGGAATAAGAACCACCATCTCGCCGTCGTACTTCATACGCCCGGCTCGTTGCCCGGCCTCAAGGCCTGAGCCAAAAAAGAAGTCTCCGCGGTGGGGCCCTTGAATGGCCGAACCCGTGTCTTGTGCGAAAACCAGCCTTGTAATGGCCTGCGGCCTTTGCCCCGACTCGCCTGGCACCCGAGTGCTTAGAACCACGGGCAGGCCCAGGGCCACATAGCGCGGGTCCACCGCGACCGATCGTTTGGCGGTCAAAGGAACTCCAAGCGAGCCCAGCGGCCCCTCGGTGGGGTCGGTGGTGGGAGGGAGCTCTCGAAAAAAGACCATGCTGGGGTTCTGATGCAAAAGCTCGTTTTGGCGGTGTGGGTTTCGGGCAAGCCAAGCCTGAATGCCCTGCATGCTCGCCTGGGCAAGCGTGAGCTCACCCTGGTTAACCAGCCAACGGCCAATCGAGACATAGGGGTGCCCATTCTGGTTGGCATAGCCCAGGCGCATGTAACTGCCGTCCTCAAGCTGAACTTTTCCAGAGCCTTGTATTTGCAGGAAGAACGCCTCCACCGGGTCTGCCACCCAGGCAATTTCGTGGCCCTTTAAAAGGCCCTGGTTATCCAGTTCGGCACGACTAGGATAGGGCTGAATCTCTGGGCCGTTCTCGGTTTGAACCAGCCTGCCACGCAGTCGATAGCTCTGCAGGGCAGGGTACTGCCGCTCTAGCTTTACGGTGACCAGGTCTGTCGGGGTTTTGTAAAGGGGAACGCGATAGACCTCGGAGGCCGTTCGACTTCCCTTAAGCACCGGCTCGTAATAGCCCGTAATGGTGTTCTGGTTGCGCCCGGAAGGCCCGGCAGTTAGAAGCCGCCTGGGCTCGAAATTTGCCTCAAAAAAACGACGGATCGCCTGCGCATCTTGCCAGTCAATTCCAGCCGACTCTTTACAAAGCCGCACAAAGGGCTGACCTTTTAAAGCCATGGCCTCACAGTTTCTTCGCCATGCAAGCAGGGCATCATCAAGAGGATCCTCGCGCCAGCCCTCAAGTTGGTCAAAGCTTAGGGCTTGAAACTGCCCTATGGACTTTCCAAGCGAGGCCTGTCGGTTCGGATCAATCACCGGGCGTGCAGGCTCGGCCACCCCGCCAATGGCGCGCCCCTCATCCATTCGCGGACCAAGGTCTGGCTTCTCAGCAACCTCTCGGCCCGGTTCGGAGGTGGCCGCGCCCGTCGACTCACTGACCTGGCTGGGTTCAGCCTGCCTGGGCTGAGCAATCGTCCCCGGGGTCGCTCTTCCTTCCCCCCCCACAATTGGGGCTGCTGCCTGTTCAACAGGGGTTAAGCTACAGCCTGATGCTGCAATCAAAATCCCAAGCCCAAAAAGGCTAGGGCATAGGCGTAAGGCGCGGCGCAACCCCGCGAGGGACCGGTAAAGGAAAGAATTTAGGACGATGTGGCTCATTTATTTGGAAGCGGGCATAGCCCTTACATTGGTGTTGATCATTGTCTATTGGACCATGCGCGGCAAGAAGTAAAAGTCGTAAGCCAATCTCGGGTGAAAATAGGGTTTTAAAGCCAATTAAAAATACCGGGAGGAGATTCTTATGACCAGCATTGCCGCACCGTCGCCGCACCGACAACCCGACTGCATTGCCCCAAGCATTCTCTCCGCCGACTTCGCCCGACTTGGCGAAGAGGTCAAGGCGGTTGAATCGGCGGGGGCCGGATTCATTCACTTCGACGTCATGGACAACCACTACGTGCCCAACCTTACTGTGGGGCCTTTGGTTTGTAAGGCTATCCGACCGCACGTCAGTATTCCTATCGATGTGCATCTCATGGTCTCGCCAGTGGATTCCCTCATAAGCGATTTCGCCAAAGCGGGCGCCGACATCATTACCTTCCACCCCGAAGCCTCCAACCATGTGCACCGAAGCCTTCAACTCATTAAAGACCAGGGCTGCAAGGCAGGGCTTGTCTTTAACCCCAGCACCCCGCTTGAGCATCTTGACTGGGTGATGGAGAGCCTCGACATGATTCTTCTTATGAGTGTGAACCCTGGCTTTGGCGGTCAGGCATTCATTCCAGAAACCTTGCAGAAGGTGAAAGCCGTACGGCAAAAAATTGATGACCACTGCAACAAAGGGGGTCAGCCTATTCGGCTGGAAGTCGATGGTGGCATTAAGGTGGACAACATCGCACAAGTTATGCGTGCAGGGGCGGATACCTTCGTGGCCGGGTCCGCGGTGTTTGGTGCGCCGGATGCCGACGGCAAGGGCTATAACGAGATCTTTAAGGCCTTCAACCAGGCCATCGTCGCCGGCCGTTCATGACCCCGATGATTGACCTCGCCCGATTTTGCTCTCTGGCGAGGCAGGGCTATAACCGTATTCCTGTGAATAGACAGTTGAATGCCGACCTCGACACACCCTTATCGGCCTACCTCAAGCTTGCCGAGGGTCCTTATTCGTTTTTGTTGGAGTCGGTGGTGGGTGGCGAACGTTTTGGTCGTTACTCCTTTATCGGCCTGCCGGCCCAGCAACTCATTCGTGCCTTTGACCGCACTATCCAAACTTGCGTCATCGCAAACGGCAAGGCGCAACGGGTCACGGAGTTGCAGGACGATCCTCTGGTTTTTTTGGAAGGCTTTATGGCGGGGTTTCGGCTTGCACCTGTTGAGGGGCTGCCCAGGTTCGCGGGCGGTCTTGCAGGCTATTTTGGTTACGACACCATTCGTTACATCGAAAAGCGGCTTGACTCCAAAGAGGCGAAGGCTCGGCCCGACCCAATGGGCTTGCCGGACCTGCAGCTCCTGCTTACAGAGAGCCTTGCGGTTTTTGACAACCTCGCGGGCAGGCTCTCGTTATTTCAGTTTGCTGCAATTGGCCCCGAGCCTACCGACCAAGAATTGCATCAGGCCTTCGATAAGGCTCAGGCCGAGCTTGATATCGCAGTGGCTCGCCTTCGTTCCCCGCTAAGCCCACCTCAGGAGAATGCCGCTGCGAATCAGGGCCAGAGCTGTCGAGGCTTTCAGAAAGAAGACTATTTGCAGGCGGTGGCTCGCGCCAAAGACTACATCGCTCAGGGCGATGTCATGCAGGTAGTGCTCGCCCAGCTCATCGAGCGCGACTATCAAGGCTCACCCTTAACTCTTTATCGCGCCCTTCGAGCCCTGAACCCTTCCCCTTACATGTACTTCTACGACATGGGTGACTTTCAAATCATTGGGGCCTCCCCCGAAATTCTTGTCCGACAGGACTGCGAGGCGGGGGGCCAGTCGCGCATTACCATTCGGCCCATTGCGGGCACTCGGCCTCGGGGGGTAAGCCAAGCCCAAGACCTTGCCCTGGAGGCCGAGCTTAAGGCCGATCCCAAAGAGCGGGCCGAGCATGTGATGCTCATTGACCTTGCCCGTAACGATGTGGGTCGTATCGCCAAGATCGGCAGTGTGCGTGTGAACGAACAGATGGTGGTTGAGCGGTATTCCCATGTCATGCATCTTGTAAGCGATGTAGAGGGCGAGCTTAACGACGGGCTGTCGGCCATGGATGTTTTACGCGCCAGCTTTCCTGCGGGCACCTTAAGTGGCGCGCCTAAAATTCGCGCCATGGAAATCATTGATGAGCTAGAGCCTGTTAAGCGCGGCATCTACGGCGGGGCCTGCGGTTATTGGTCGTTTACGGGACAGATGGACCTTGCCATTGCTATACGCACCGGCATTCTTAAAGACGAAACACTTTATGTGTCGGCGGGGGCCGGCATTGTCGCGGACTCTGTTCCCGAGAGTGAATGGAAAGAGACTGAGACCAAGGCGCGTGCGGTTTTGCATGCCGCAGAAATTGCCGAACGAGGGCTTGAGCCATGACTATGCCCAAGCCACTCACGGGCCATCGGCTTCTGATGATCGATAACTACGACTCCTTCACTTACAACCTTGTCCAGTATTTCGGCGAGCTCGGCGCCCAGGTTCAGACCATTCGAAACGACGACCTCTCGGTGGACGATGCCCTTGGCCTAAAACCCGACGGCATTGTTATTTCACCGGGCCCCTGCAGTCCTGCGCAGGCCGGCATCTCGGTGGCCCTTATTCAGGCTGTTGCAGCCAGACCCAAGCCCTTGCCCTTGCTTGGGGTCTGCCTGGGCCACCAGGCCATTGGCGAGGCTTTCGGCGCCAAGGTCTTGCAGGCTAAGCGCCTTATGCACGGCAAGACCTCCAAAGTAGAGCACCTTGGACGCAGCGTCTTTGCTGGGTTGAACAATCCACTCACGGTCACCCGCTATCACTCGCTTGCGGTTGAGCGCACTAGCCTACCAAGGGAACTCGAGGTCACAGCCTGGACTGATGACCAAGAAGTTATGGGCCTGGCCCATAGGCAACTTCCTATTCATGGGGTGCAGTTTCACCCAGAGTCCATTCTTACCGAACAGGGCCATGAACTCTTGCAGAACTTTTTGAATCTTGTTGCGGGCAATCGTCTGCCCTAGCCCTATTTTAGTGCCTGTGGAATCTTCCTCTCTCCCCCTCATAACGCTGCACAAACTGGCTTAAGGAGATCGTAATGACCGCATTGACAGGTTCGACAGGTTCGACAGGTTCGACAGGTTCGCTCACAAATGCACTGCAGCAGCTCGTGGATGGGCACGACCTCAGCACCGAGACCATGACCGCCTGCATGCGGCAGATGATGGCAGGCGAAGCCTCTGCGGTTCAGATGGCAGCTTTTCTTATGGGTCTGCGGTCAAAGGGTGAGTCGATTACCGAAATTA
>JAURCW010000084.1 GCA_030828265.1 Burkholderiales bacterium
AAAAAATTGGGGCCTGGCTGAATAAGCCTCCAGAGCCCATCAAGCCCCCATTGCACCCGATGCACGCTCTTGCGTCGTTGGGCGGCGAAACGGGCCAGCATGGCGGGCTCACCAAGGTCCTGACCGGCCCTCTTCCTGCGTTGTGAAAGGAAGGCATCGAAGCAAAGCAGGTCTTGAAAGCCAAGGTTAAGGCCGTAACCCGCCAAGGGGTGAACCGTATGCGCCGCATCGCCAAGCAAAAGAACGCGCCCAAGACTCGTCTGAGGCAGAAGGGTCATGGCCAGAGGGCTTGCGACGCGAGCCGTTGGGCTGCTAAGTTCGCCAAGGCGGTGACCCGTGATAAGGCTTAGTTCGCGCGCAAAAGCATGGTCATCAAGCGACTGCAAATGGGCGAGCTTCTCGTTGGGCAGGCTAAAGACCAGAGAGACCTGATGCGGGTCCTTCAGAGGTAGAAGCGCGAGTACGGCCCCTTGTTGAAACCATTGCATGGCAATGGATTGATGCGGGCGCTCGCTTTTAAATCGGCATACAAGCGCGGTTTGTGGGTACTGCCGAAGGCCCCAGCCAAGGCCGAGGCGACGGCGCATGGCAGAGCGCTGGCCATCGGCGGCAAGCACCAGGCCGGCTTTATAGGACTGGCCATTCGCAAGACTGAGCTCCGCAGGCGCACAAGGGCTCGCTCCACCGGGGGTCACCTGGCGCAGCATTGTTTCGAGACGATTGAGGTTGGCCGGCCATGACGTAGGCGATTCAACGGCTGCAAGCAGCTCGGCATGCGAGACAATCCATGCAAGGTTCTCCTTGCCCAATTCCCGAGCATCCAAGGTCAGGTCGGCCTGTTGCGTTTGAGGCCCCGAGGGTCGATCGTTGGACTGGCGAATTTCCATACTCACAATGGGCTGCGCCTTGTTCTCCAAGGCTTGCCAAAGCCCGAGCTCCATAAGCAACCCAATGGCCTGAGGCCCAAGGGCGTAGGCCCTCTGATCAGCGCCATCCGCGCGCTTCGGGGCCTCTTTGGGGCCGGCCCACAGAACCTCATGACCCCGATGGGCCATGAGCCTTGCCGCACAGCCTGCAACAATGCCCCCTCCCGAGACAGCCACGGGTAGGAAGGTCTGTGTCAATTAGCCGATTCCTTTTGCAGCAATGTCTTTTCGGTACTGCATGCCATTAAATTCAATGGATCCAATGGTCTGATAGGCCGTTGCCTGCGCCTCCTTGAGCTTACCGCCAAGCGACGTCACACAAAGTACGCGTCCGCCGGTAGTGACTAGACCCTGCTCGCCAAGGCTTGTCCCCGCATGAAACACCTTGGTGTCCACGGTGTCTTTAGGGATACCTGCAATGGAGTCGCCCAACTGCGGGGCCTCGGGATAGTTGGCGGCAGCAAGCACCACCCCCACGGCAGGTCGTCCATCCCAAAGGCTATCGGCCATGGACTCGGCTTGCTCAAGCCTTCCGTGAATGGCGGCCTCCACTAGGCTTGCGAAGTCCCCCTTCATGCGCATCATGATGGGCTGTGTCTCGGGGGCCCCCATTCGGCAATTAAACTCAACCACCTTGGCCTGCTCGTTTTGAATCATGAGGCCTGCGTACAAGAAGCCCTTGTAGGGCGTGCCTTCGGCCTGCATACCTTTAAGCACTGGACGAATGACTTCGCGCATAACCTGCGCATAGACCTTGGGTGTGACCACGGGTGCAGGCGAGTAGGCACCCATGCCCCCGGTGTTTGGCCCGGTATCGCCATCGCCAATGCGCTTGTGATCTTGGCTTGTGGCCAGTGCAAAGGCAGACTTGCCGTCGCAGACCACCATAAAACTTGCCTCTTCACCCTGAAGAAAATCTTCAATCACAACCCGTGCGCCGGCAGAGCCGAGCTTGTTGCCTGTAAGCATGTCGGCAATGGCCTGATGGGCTTCTGCAAGGTGGTTCGCCACCACCACCCCCTTGCCTGCGGCAAGGCCGTCGGCCTTGATTACGATGGGCAGCCCCGGAAAACGCTTGGCCTGCTCGGCTGCATAGTTACTGGCCGCTTCTTGGTCGGTAAAGGTTTTGTAGCCTGCTGTTGGGATGTTGTACTTGGCCATGAACTGCTTGGCGAAGTCTTTTGAGGCCTCGAGCTGTGCGGCTGCCTTGCATGGGCCGAAAACCTTCAGCCCCTCGGACTCCAGCCGGTCGACAAGGCCAGCTGCAAGGGGGGCCTCGGGGCCGACCACAGTAAACGCCACATCGTTGTCTTTCAGAAAACGAACCAGACCGTCGGGGTCGTTCACCGCATCAAGGGCAACGTTCTCGAGATCGGGCTCGGCCGCTGTGCCGCCATTGCCCGGGGCCACGTAAACCTTTTGAACTCGGGGCGATTTGGACAGACGCCAGGCCAAGGCATGCTCACGGCCCCCGCTGCCAATCACCATGAGCTTCATAGAATCACCACATTGGTGTAGACGTCTTGAACATCGTCCAGTGACTCCAGCGCATCAAGAAGTTTTTGCATTTTCTGACCGTCCTCGCCCTCAAGCTCCGCCTGTGTTTCGGGCCGCATGGTGACCTCAGCAAGTTCAGGCTCAAGCCCTGCTGCGGCCATCGCCTGGCGCACCTGAGCAAGGTTAGCCGGGCCCGTTAAGACCTCGATGGACCCGTCCTCATTCACCAGAACATCATCGGCGCCGGCCTCAAGTGCCGCCTCCATAAGGTCGTCCTCCGAGTGGCCAGGTGCAAAAAGCATCTGGCCACAATGTTTAAACAAAAAGGCGACTGAGCCATCGGTACCCAGGTTTCCTCCGTGTTTGGAAAAGGCGTGACGAACTTCGGCAACGGTTCGTGTGCGGTTGTCTGTTAGGCAGTCCACCATCACGGCAGCACCCCCAATGCCGTAGCCCTCGTAACGAATCTCTTCGTAGTCCACACCCTCAAGCTGACCCGTTCCACGCTTTATGGCGTCCGCGACCTTGTCCTTGGGCATGTTGGCATCGCCGGCTTTATCCATCGCAAGCCGCAGCCTCGGGTTGGTGTTGGGATCCGCCCCTCCAAGCTTGGCGGCAACGGTGACCTCCTTAATGATGCGTGTAAAAACTCGGCCACGCTTCTCATCCTGACGGCCCTTACGGTGCTGAATATTGGCCCATTTTGAATGTCCTGCCATGGTCTTAAACGTACCTTCCTTACTACTTGGTTTGATAGTTGGTTTTTAATGCTTGGAAGGGTGGTCTGCTTGGCAACGAGCAGGCACTCTTCGAGGATAAGCGTTTCAAAATGACGAGTGTAACGGTCTTTGAATGCGCCTTAGGCCCTTCATTCAATGCCATGTGGGGCTGCGCTTGAGGCAGATCAAGCAAAATGTGGGTATGTCGACATCCACTGCAGAAGACTCCAACACCAGCCAGCCCCGAAGTCTATCTTCCATCGCCAGGCTCTACGGGCCGCAGGCCCTTGCCTTGCTTGCTCGCTCCCATGTTGCAGTGGTTGGCCTGGGCGGGGTCGGCTCGTGGGCAGCAGAAGCGCTCGCACGCTCAGGCCTTGGCCGTCTCACGCTTATCGACAGTGACCATGTTTCGCAGTCCAATTTAAACAGGCAGGTTCAGGCGGTTCAGGCAAGCCTTGGGAGATCGAAGGTGGATGCGCTGAGCGAACGGCTTCTAAGCATCGGGTTGCCAGTGCAGATTAATCGCGTGGATGCCTTTCTTGACGAAGAGAACCTGAACCAGCTTCTTGGAACAGCGCCAGATTTTTGGATTGACGCCTGTGATGATCGCAAGGCCAAGCGACTGCTCATTGAGGCCTTTCCTGCAAGGCAGCGCCCCTTAAAGCTTGTCGTCTGTGGCGCTGCGGGGGGCAAGACGGACCCAACACGCATTTGTCGGGATGACCTCTCAAACGCATCGCATGATCCGCTCCTCGCCCGTCTTCGTAACGAACTTCGGCGAGCTCTTGCTGCTAAAAGAAGGCCTTCATCTCGGCTTAACGTTCAGGTGGTCTATAGCCAAGAACCTACAAGGCGCCCGATTGAGCCAGAAGGTGAGCTGCTGCAGGCCCCCGCTGGCCTCTCGCCCGGCGGCTTTTTGGCCTGTGCGGGGTATGGATCGAGTATGGCCGTTACAGCAAGCATGGGCATGGCGGCTGCCGCCTACGCCATGGAGTGCCTAGTGAAACCTTAGGAATTTGGCGCGTTTGAGTCTTTCTGGGCAAGGGCCGCAAGGGCGTTTTTTACCTTGGCAAGCTCAGCGCGGGCCTCAGGAGTAAAGGCATCCACCTGCCGTGAAAGGTCGTCAAATAGCGATCCAAGCGCGGGATCAGGAATGTCATGGCCGGGTGTCGAGCCCTTGTCTTTTGTAGATGAGGAGTTTGACGCCTCGTTGGTTCCCTCCGAGAGGCCCTGCCTTAGCGCAGGGTCCACACGCGGATCGGCAGGCGCACTGGCTAGGCTTGCCCCAAGGCTGGTAGACTGAGTAGATGATTGATGCTCAGCTTTTTTTCGGCCAAGCACCCAGGCACTAACGGTTGTCAAGGCCCAAAGCCCCGTTATGAAAAGCCAGGCTGCAAGCAAAGCGTCCGACGATACTGTTGGGGCTGCAGTTATTGCCCAGATCTCGGTTGCAAAGCTAAACCAGGGCAGCGAAGCTAGCCAGGCCAAAGACCCGTCGTTGAAGTTGGATCGCTCCCCAACCGCTACAAAAAGGGCAAGAAGATTGAGGCCAAGAACAATACGATTCAACATAACGCTATTACAGTAGCACCAATTTCAATGCGAACAGTTTCTCACTTAGCGGCCCATGGACAATAAATTTGAACTTCCTCGTGAAGGGGTTCGTATCTACGACCCGAAATCCGGCTGGCAAGCATCAACCAACAAGCCAGGCGCTGCGATAGGCGAAGAAAGTCGGTTTGAGCCTTCGGAACACGATACCGGGGAAAGCCCAAATGAGCCAAGCGATCAGGAGGGCCATGACCATCTCGAGGACGAGGCTCACGAGAACGAAGAGGCGCTCGAAGAGCGGGAACTCGATCAGCAGGAAGCCAACGAACGCATGGAGGAGCAGCATGAGGCCGATCTGCATGAGGCTCATGCGTACGACGCCTCTCATACCTCCGATCACGATGAAGTGCTCGACCCTCGCGACGATGATCATCCAAAGAGTTACTCAGAGGCGCACTTTCAGTCCCAGTCGCAGTCTCAAACCCATTCGCCAGAGGCCTTCGCTGCCGAAGCCTTGCGCTCCCTTTCTGACAATCTCTCTTCAGCGGGTGCGTTAGCTGGCTACTCCGGTCCTTCGCGAGGCAAGTCCGCCACAGGTCTTGTACCTCAGGGTCAGGCGGCAGCCCTTGCCAAGGTTGGCGATTCGCTTGATGGTCTGTTTACGGTTATTCAGCGCTCGACCCTTGCCAACAGCGTTGACGGATCCGCTCCGAGCTGGCGGGATGTTGCCAACATCAGCCGTCATCTCGAAGGACGGCTTAATACCCGACAGGAGCTACTCAAAGAGCTTACGAAGGTTGATCGCGAAATTCGTGATACGCGAGACGATCTGCTGATTACGCTTAAGGCCTTAAGCGAGTTTGAGCAGCAAAACCTTCAAGCCGCGTCAATGCGGGCAAGCATTAGTTCGGTGGCGGCCCGAGTGATTGCCAAGCGTTTTGAGGAGTCTGGGGGCGACGAAGACCTACGAGGGCTGCCTTACTTCAGGCCTCGTAGGCCTGGTTTTGGTCCCCTGCTTTATAGCCTGACGGGTCTTGTTGCGAAGAACTTCTGGGTGATGACGATGGCTGCTCGGCCT
>JAURCW010000081.1 GCA_030828265.1 Burkholderiales bacterium
CCCGGCTGCCAGTGCAAAGCCTCTGAGGGAGGCCTAAGCGCAGATAAAGGCGGGGTGGCGGGCGCATTCATAAGTGAATTGTAGGCCTAGAAGCGTCTACACTCCGGAGAATGACTGAGAAAAACCGCCTAACTCGCATTGTTACTCGCTCCGGTGATGACGGTCACTCGGGGCTTGCCGACGGAAGCCGACTGCCCAAAGACCATGAGCGATTTGAAGCCATTGGCGATGTCGATGAACTCAACAGCGTTCTGGGAATGCTTCGGGCCGAGGTGCAGTCTGCACAGGCCGCAACCCCGAACGGACCGCAGGACCAGGGACTGTCGGATGTCGATAACCTTCTTGAGGCGATTCAGCATGACCTTTTCGACCTGGGCGGCGAGCTTGCCATGCCCGGGCACGAGGTGCTCCAAAGCGAGCGACTGCTAAGCCTTGATGAAGCCATTGATGCCATTAACGCCACACTGCCCAGTCTTAGGGAGTTTATTCTTCCCGGTGGCAGTCGAGCCGCCGGCGTATGCCACCTGGCCCGTACAGTAACTCGGCGCGCCGAGCGGCGCCTGGTGTCGCTGAACCGTGCGCTTGCCCATGCGGGCCAGCCCGCCTGCCGGGCCAGCCTTCAGCACTACCTAAACCGACTTTCAGACTTGTTGTTCGTGCTCTCACGGCAACTCAACAAGCTTCAGGGCGTAACCGACGTTTACTGGCGTAACCGCCCAAGCCCTGCTAAAGCATCAAGCCTGCGCCGTTCCTCCGACGGTTAGCCCTTCAATTCGAAGTGTGGGCTGGCCCACGCCCACCGGCACGCTCTGCCCTTCCTTACCGCAAGTTCCAATGCCCGGGTCAAGCGCAAGATCGTTACCTATGCGGGTGACGCGAGTGAGTGCATCAGGGCCATTGCCAATGATGGTCGCTCCCTTCACGGGGAACTGAATCTTGCCCTTCTCCACCCAGTAAGCCTCCGAGGCCGTGAAGACAAACTTCCCACTGGTGATGTCGACCTGCCCACCACCGAAGTTCACGGCATAAAGGCCACGGTCGAGCGAAGCAACAATGTCTTCGGGGGACTCTTTTCCGGCAAGCATGAAGGTGTTGGTCATGCGCGGCATTGGAAGATGGGCGTAGGACTCACGACGACCATTGCCGGTCACGGGGACTTTCATGAGCCGAGCATTGAGACTGTCTTGAAGGTAGCCACGCAAAATACCGTCCTCAATGAGCACATTGCGCTGGGTGGGATTGGCCTCATCGTCAATGTTTAGCGAGCCGCGGCGATCGGGCAGGCTTCCATCGTCCACCACCGTGACCCCTTTGGCCGCCACCTGCTGGCCAATTCGGCCCGAAAACGCCGAAGACCCCTTGCGATTGAAATCACCCTCGAGGCCATGGCCAATGGCCTCGTGCAAGAGTACGCCTGGCCAGCCTGGGCCCAGCACGACGGGCATGGTTCCCGCGGGCGCAGGACGCGACTCAAGGTTAAGGAGCGCCTGGCGAACCGCCTCGCGGGCATGACCCAGGGCACGGTCTTGACTGAAATACGAGAGCGAAGAACGGCCTCCACCTCCACTTGATCCCTGCTCGCGGCGGCCATTTTGCTCGGCGATGACCGAGACCGAGAGCCGAACCAGAGGGCGAACATCGGCCGCAATACGGCCATCGCTTCGGGCCACAAGCACCACCTCGTATTCGCCAGCGAGCGAGGCCATTACCTGGATAACACGTGGGTCCATGGCGCGGGCTGCCTTATCAATGGCCTGAAGCAGCTCAACCTTTTCCGCCGCCGACAACGCCGCAAGCGGATTGTCCGCCGAGTAAAGAGGGGGGCGTGGCGCCTCAAGTAGATGGCGGCCCTTACCCAGTCGCTTTTGCTGGCCCGCAACCCGAACAGCCACCGAGCCTGAGCCGGCACGGGCAATCGAACGTGTTGTGCGTGCTGCCTCAAGCAAGGCCTTGGGACTTAGGATGTCGCTGTAGGCAAAGGCGGTCTTCTCGCCTGAGATGGCCCGCACGCCAACACCCTGGTCGATGGAATAGCTTCCTGATTTAACAATGCCCTCCTCCATCCCCCAGGCCTCAGCCTGGCTGTACTGAAAGTAAAGGTCGCTGTCATCGATACGGTGAGCATGCATCTCCGCAATGGCATCGAGAAGCATGGCCTCGGTGAGCCCATGGGGCTCAAGCAGCAGCCGCTGAGCGGTGGATAAGGCAGCAATGGCAGCATCCGTCGGGGTCATGAGCAAGGCTCTCCTTTGATTAAGCGGGGCAGTTGAAGCGCCGAATGGCGATGGCGCAAAGCGGGTAAGTTTAGGCGAACCTTCTCGGTGAGGCCAGGATCAACCTTGGCAAGTGCAAGCCCTTCCCCCTGTTTGCAGCAGGCAACGATCGTGCCCCATGGGTCGATGACCATGCTATGGCCCCAAGTGGCCCGACCATTGGAGTGCTGGCCTCCTTGAGCGCTTGCCACCAGCCAGCACTGATTCTCAATCGCCCGGGCCCGCAAAAGAATCTCCCAGTGCGCCTGGCCCGTCGTAAAGGTGAAGGCAGCGGGCAAGACAATAAGATCGAGTGGGCTGGGACTGCTAAGGCTTCGAAAAAACTCTGGAAACCGCAGGTCGTAGCAGACCGAAAGGCCCGTTCTGCCCGCCAAGGTGGTGCAGGCAATAGGTTGGGTTCCTGGAACAAGACTTCTGGCCTCGTCATATCGCTCCTTGCCGTTATCGAAGGCAAAGAGATGCAGCTTGTCGTAGCGGGCAAGTTCAACACCTTTGGGGTCGTAGACCAACACGGTGTTGAAGACACGATCAGGGTCGGGGGATCGAATAGGAAGGGTGCCAGCAACAAGGGTTATACCAAGCTCGGCGGCCAGAGCGGACAGCTGATTCTGAATAGGGCTTTCCGAGCCTAATCCGTGGGGCTCAGCGACCCTGCACTTATCGCGATCATCATGACCAAAAATGGCAAAGAACTCGGGCAGAACGACCATGCTGGCCCCAAGGTTGACCGCCTGTCGGATTAGCCGCTCCGCGGTTGCAAGGTTCTCATCAACACGGGCGCCAGAGACCATCTGAACGGCCGCAATGGTGTAGGGCTCTGGACTCATGAGGGCTAAGGCCTTGGCAAGGGGGTTGGAGCAACCGGAGCAGACCTTGACGAGCCGGGAGTGTCGCTTGACTGGCCTGGGTCGGAAGGAATCCGGCGTGGCAGAGACTTCACCGACGGGTCATCCCATTTTCCCGTGACCTCAAACTCATAGGCCAGGGTCTGTCGAAGAGGGTCACGAAGCACATACTGGGCAAGGATACTCCCGAGGCCGACGGCGGGGTTCACCAAGGCGTAGCCCAGCGAGGCGAGGCCGGCATTGAGTTCAGGAAGCACCAATACATGGAGAGCCTGGGTCTCGTTCAAGATATTGGCCGAGCCCTCGAGAAAGACCGAGGCCTGCACCCCCACAAGCCGAAGGTTTGTCGTCTTCGCCAGACCCGACTCAAAACTTACATTGCCTCGCACCCGCTCGAAATTAAAGCCTTCGGAGAAAATATCGCGAAAGTCGAGCGCGATACGCTTAGGCAGTGACTGAAGGTTGATCACACTGACAAGCTTTCCAATACCGGGGTCGGCCTTTAAAAATTGGCCCGACTGCAGGTCAAGATCAAGCTGGCCATTGAAGCCCCCAAGCTGAAAGTCAATGGGCGCACCAGGCCAGCCCACGTTGCCACGAATGCTTCCCGGCGTTGCTCGTAAGAGGCCCGGGTAACCCAAACGGTCAAGCAGACGCCCGCCATTGCTAACCGAAAGTACAAAATTCAATCGGGTCTGGGAGGGGCCCAGAGGGTCAGCAGGACTTACCGCCGCCCATTGACCCGAACCCTCAAACCGGGCCTGCGGATTCTCAATAACGAGGCTCGCAATATCCCACTGTGGCTGCAAACGGGAGGGCGATGCCACAAGCGTTAGCTTTCCAAAATCTTTCTGACCGCGTCGGAAGTCCTCAGCCTGCAGATCGATGCGTGGCCAACGACTCGCCTGACCGAGCGAGGTAAGCGCTGCGGGCAGCGCGAGGCCTGAGGCCACGGGGAGGTTTGATTCGGCAGTCGGACTTGGCACCAAGGCTGAGGGATTCCGAGTTGTAGCCTCGGGCTTGTCTTGCTGGCCGGGTGGCAGCCAGAGCCGACTTAAACGAGTAACCAGCATCCCCGAGGACTCCCCCGCGGCTCGAGTCTCCGAAGGGCTTGGGTCCCAGACTAAACGACCAGCGACCTGCGCAGCATCAAGATCGACCCGCCAACGACCCATGTCGGGGGTGACCTCTGCACTGGCCCTTGAGAAGATCTGATCGGCAAACCGTACCTGCTGCGCCCGGATAAAAATGGCCTGAAGTTTTTCTTCGCCCGAGGTCTCCGACGACCTCAACGCCGCGGGCCGGCTGGGCGGGTAGTCGAGGTATTGGTTCAGGGCGTCAAGCCAGTCATTAAGCTCAAGGCTCTCGGCCGCCACTCGCAGAACCAGCCCTTGACCAGCAGGAAGTCTGGCCTGCTCCCCCCAGCTTACGCCTGCTCGCAGTTGCTGAGGCTGACCAAACCTAGGCCGGTAAGACTCAGCCAGCCCCGAGAGTCTGTTGGCCACTGTCGTCAGCTGCCAAGACTGCTGTCTTTGCCCGGTTGCGAAGGACGTCTGGCTCATGCGCACGGACAAGGCCCAGTCCTCGTTGGCCGCCTTACCCAACGGGGCCGGAAGTGCAATGCCCATGCCCACAAGGTTCGAGCCAATCTGCATCTGAATCTGAGAGCGCCTAATGTCGGCCTCCAGCTGATAGCTTGAGGCGCCACTGACAACCGCCTTTGAGAGCGGAAGTCCGATGGCATCGCGAAGCCAGCCCACCAGCTCAACCGACTGAAAATTTCCCTGGGCAACAAGACGTGAGACCGCAGGCGACTGGATACCCGGCGTCGGTTCTTCACCCATCGATAGCCGGGTGACGCCCCCAAGCGAGCGAGCCTGCATGGCCATGAAGTGAAAGCCTTGGTCAGAAAAAAGCAGTCTGCCCTCGAGCTGGCTTAAAGGAGGAAGGCTGCCCCCAAGCTTAAGCCCTGAGCCTTTCAAGGCGAGCTCACCATTCACGGTTGTGTCCGATGCCCGGTTCAATGGGACTCGAAGGTCGAGGGCCAGACGGGCTTGCCCAGTGGCCTCGGCATCATCGAGCGCCTGGCCGAGCCAGCGGCGTACGGGCGACTGGTTGGCTGTCTGAACCATGCCAGCAAGATCGCCCGCGATATCTCCAGTCACGGTGAGAAGGGGGTCCTTTGAGAGCATGTCGAGAATCTCGCCACGCGCCTGAACAATAGGCGCCTGCCCAAGAAAGGCCCTACGACCAATGAATCGTAAGCTTGGTCCGTCAAAATAAAGGTCAATGTCGGCCGACTGAATATCCGGCCAGCCACGGGCAAAAATAAGGCGCTGGTTCTCAAGCCGAAGTTCTGCCTTAAAAAGGCCTTCGCGCCCATCACGAAAGGGAAAGTCTTCAAGCGCTCCTCGAAGCTCGAACCGGCCCGATACGGGGCTGCCCTCGCGAATCCCTCGCTCAATCCAGGCACGCGTCTGAGGACCAATTTGCGTAGGTAACAGTTGATAAACCTGCTCGGGCAGGAGGTCGGTCAGGCTACCCACCAAGGCGGCTTGGCCAAGACCCTCACCTGAGAAGTTGTAGGAGCCCGAGAGCTTGAGTCTGGCCTGAGGCAGTTGCAGGTTGGCAGATGACAATGTGAAACTAAAGTCCGAGGGGAGCCTTGCCTGCTCCGCAAGGCTTGCCAG
>JAURCW010000209.1 GCA_030828265.1 Burkholderiales bacterium
GGCAGCAGGCGTAACGAATGCACAGCTACTTTTAGCCTGGGTTGTTCATCAAAGCCCATCCATCGTGACCATTCCAGGCACCACTCACTTAGACCACCTGCGCGAGAACATGAAGACCCAGAGCCTAAAAATTCCCGCGGAGGTCTTAGAAGAGGCATCAAGGCTTATTAATCAAAAAACAGTGGCAGGAGAACGCTACGACAGTGTTGCAACTGGCCAGGTAGGAACGGAGAGGTTCGACGATTAGCTATGAGCGAGCCCCTGCTCACTGCGCTTTGCGCCGGCAGCGCGAGCGAACTCATGGTCTCGTCCGAAGAGCCTGGACGAGTGCGACGGGTGATGTCCGCTATTCGGAAAGAGCCCATTTCAACCCCTGAGAACCCCATGCCAATTTTCTGCGGCGTACTTGGCCTTGAGGGCGATGAACAGGTTGACCTTACGGTTCACGGTGGCCAAGACAAGGCCTTGTATGCCTACCCACAAGAGCATTATGTTTTTTGGCGACAAGCGCTTGAAACGAAAGAGCCCAGACCTTCAAGATTTGCCTCGCCGGGTGCACTGGGGGAGAACTTAGCGACTAGGGGCCTGAACGAGAAAGACGTGTATCTGGGCGACTTATGGGAAATCGGAGAAGTGACGCTACAGGTCACACAACCGCGCGAGCCTTGCTTTAAATTCAATGCGGTCACGGGCGACAAATACGCGTCGAAAAAAATGGCGGACTCTGGTTTTTGCGGTTGGTACCTAACAGTCATTACACCGGGGGTTCTGAACGCTGGAGTTTCTATTCGTGTAGTGCCTGGTTCACGCCAACAAACGGTTGAGCAAGCCTTTAAGCAAAAGCTTCGTCGTACCTAAACATCACCTCGTGCCTCTGCAATGGCCTGAAAGAGCACTGCAGACCCTACTGCACCCTGAAGCCAAAAGCCTTCCGTTGACTCGGATGAGAAACGAAAAGCAGGAACACCCTGAACACCTCGGCTGGCCCACTCCTCGGCCTTGTGCCGAACTCGTTTTCGTAACAGGCCATCGTCTAAGGCACTGGCGGCATGAGACCTTTTCATACCCGCTGCCTCAGCCGAATCAAGTAGTTGTTGACGTTGTGTAAGGTTCTTACCCTCACAAAAGAACGCCTCAAAAAGACGTTCAATCATGGGCAAGGCCTCGTCACTCGCTGCGGCAATGAGAACGTGTGCATCGAGGGTGTTCGGCTGCACTGTAATGCTGTCCAGACTCATGGGCAGGCCCTCGGCCCTTGCGCTATCTTCCACCCTTTTATAGCGATCAAGTCCTGCTTCGCCAAACTTAGCAACCAGGTAATCATGTCGTGACATGCCTTGCTGTGGCATCGCCGGGTTCAACATGTAGGGCGACCAAGTGACGGCGACAGGAATTGAGGCCTGTGCAGCTTCATGAAGTGCATGTTTGAGCTGCGCATGCCCCACGTAACACCACGGGCAGGCGATGTCGTGAACGACTTCAATATTAACGACTGATCTGCCCAATGTTTCGGCTGTCATCGCAATTGGCATAGAGAATGACGCTGGAAGAAACCTTCACATGCGGGCTCTCGTAGGAATAGTCTTTGAAACGGCTGTCATTAGCAATTAGCTTGACTCGATCGGTTGACATAAGCTGCATACGCACCCTCTTGGTGGTCGATGAGAACGCAGCCTTGGCACCATTGGGAACAACCTGCACCGCAAACACGCTGTCGGGAAGGTCGCAATTGTTTTGAAGGGTGATTTCGGCAGTAATGGGCTTGGCTGGCATCAGATAGTTAACAAGCCAAACCAAAACACCAATAACAACGACAATGGCAACCACACCAACAACTGCCTTCTTCGAAGTGACATCGCTACTCATAGGCTTTTAAGCTCCCACGCTAAACAGAGACCATTAGAGTCTACGGTTAAACGGAAATGGGTTTGCGCCCAACCGCACCTAAGAGGGCAGACCGACCGAAATGACCCTCACCCTCGCTCAACTCATCTTCATAGAGACGAAAATCTAACCAGTCGAATCCTTGAAAGCCTTCTTTAACAGTTGATTCCACGTAAAGATGGTCAAGCTTTCCAGGCCCTCCCGTCTTGTACTCCAACTGTTTGGGGGTATAGCCCTGAATAAGTACAGTACCCCCGGGTTTAAGGCATTGCGATAGCCGCTGGAAGAGGTCA